>PBOV01000043.1 GCA_002724505.1 Rhodospirillaceae bacterium
AGACGGTGAGGCGGTTGGGGCAGTCGGTATAGATGTTGAAAGCGGTGAGATAGTGCTGGTGGAATCGAGTGCAGTTATCCTTGCGGCAGGCGGTCTTACTAAACTTTATAAGCGTAACAGTGCCTCCATAAATATGGGTGGGGAAGCTTTCTCGTTAGCTCTTCACGCCGGTGCTGAGTTGATTGATATGGAGTTTGTGCAATTCTTTCCTATTGGCCATTTAGCGCCAAGAATGGTGGGGATGGATCCGATAATGTGGGATCCGTTTCGCTATAAGGTTGGCGGTCGGTTGCTCAATGGTAATTTCGAAGAGTTTATTCATAATTACGGCGCCTCTGATAGCGGCACTTATACCGCTCGTCGTGATGTTGCTTCCTACGCAATCTATAAGGAGGTTGAGGAGGGCCGGGGCTCCCCGCACGGCGGTGTGTGGCTCAGCTTTGACCATATCTCTGAAGATGTAATGAAAGAAAAATTTGGTCCAATGATCGGGCGCCTCGCTAAAAATGGAATTGACCTCCAGAAATCGGCAATCGAGGTGTCACCTATAGCGCATTATCATATGGGCGGAATTCGAGTGGATACCCAAATGAAGACCCGTGTGCCGGGGCTATATGCAGCAGGTGAGGCGGTCGGTGGTGCCAATGGTGCCACCCGTCTTTCGGGTAATGCTATCCCGGAAGCTTTTGTTTTTGGCGAACGCGCTGGTCGTTTTAGCGCCGCATTCGCCAAAGGAAGGTCACGTATGCCTATTGAAGAGGCGGCGGCAACCGCTATCATTTCTGAACCTAAATTCCAGTTAAAAAAAGGAGCTAAGCCAGATGGTAGTGCGACGGCCTTAATGACCGAATTGCAGTCTTTAATGTGGGATAAGGTTGGCTTATTTCGTACTGGAGAGAAGCTGGAACAGGCGTTGTTGCGCATCCGCACGATGAAGAAAGATGATTTGCGAAACATTATAATTCCTGATAACGCGCCATTTAACCAGGCGCTACTCGATTGGTACGAGCTACGCGCCGGACTACTTTGTGCGGAGTCCGTGACCCTGGCGGCAATCAATCGGACGGAAAGTCGCGGGGCCCACCAACGCGAAGATATCACCGAAGCATCACCAGAATTTGAGCGGAATCAAACCGTTGAATTGTCAGGGGATGAGTTGGTAACCGGTTGGGCTGAAGTCCCGAGGATTTCTTATACTCTCGAGGCAAAACAGGCGGCGGTGATATGAACGAAAATTTGAAAACTAAACTTAAAGTCTATCGCGGTGCCGGAGGTGAAGAGGCTCGTTATGACCAGTTTGAGGTTCCGCATGAAGAGGGTGCCTCGGTATTGGACGCATTGGTTTGGATTCGTGAGAACAAAGACGCCTCTCTAGCCTTCCGCTATTCCTGTGTTAGTGCCAATGCTTGTAAAGAATGTATGGTGCTGGTCGATGGTAAAGTAAATTATGCCTGTACCGCGCGTCTTAACACCGGCGACGTGACGGTCGAGCCACTAGCTAAAAAGTCTCTGATCCGTGACTTGGTAACGGATATCGTGCCCCCTAAAGAGCGTCTAGGGTCTTTAGGAGGAAAATAAAAATTTATCAGCTAGCTTTGTTTTCTTGACCTTCTTTGACTAACTCCACCAACCGGGCCGGGGTAACTGGTGCTTCTGCAATATGAGCGTTAAACGGGCTGAGAGCATCTTCAATGGCAGATATGATAGCAGCTGCCGCTGGAACTGTTGACCCTTCGCCAGCACCTTTAACTCCAAGTGGATTTAGTGGTGATGGACTTTCGAGAAACTCGACGTCAAAATTCGGGGTTTCTGGTGCGGAAGGCAAGAGGTATTCGCCAAAATTAGTGGTGACCGGGTTGGCATCATCGTCGTAACCCATCCATTCAAACATCGCATTGCCAATACCATGCGCAACGCCCCCCGTCACCTGTCCTGCAACAATCATTGGGTTGATGAGGGTGCCGGAGTCGTGGGTGATCGTGTATTTGAGGATTTTGGCACCGCCGGTTTCGGGGTCTGCTTCGACCTCGCAAATGTGAGCGCCATAACAATAAGCTAGCGGGTCAGTTAAAAAATTTTGGGTTGATTCCATACCAGGTGTAATTCCTCCTGGTAATGCATAACCTGGCGTCCCGGCTACCGCATGTGCGACCTGCCCTAAGGAGATCGACATATTGGGAACGCCTTTGACATTTATATTTTGACCGTTGATTTCTAGGTCTTCCTCGGATGTTTCCAGCAGGTGAGCGGCGACCTTTAGCGCTTTTTCCCGAACTTTAACAGCGGCAATGTGACCTGATGAGCCAGCCGTAACTGCCTGACGGCTGCCGAAGCCACCCATCCCCATTGGGATTTGTTGAGTGTCACCAGCAATAACTTCTATATTTTCTATATCACCGCCGAGCTGTTCTGCAACAATCTGTGCCATCATAGTTCGGGTGCTCTGGCCCATTGGTGCTGCGCCGGTATATACGGAGATCTTACCTGATGTTCCAATCCGCACAATTGCGGTTTCAAAGGGGCCTCGTCCAGTTCCTTTGACCCCAAAAGAAATGCCAATGCCAAGATAACGACCTTCGGCACGTGCAGCCTTTTGCCGTTNAGCAAAACTATCGTAGCCTGCGGCTTTCATTGTCATAATTTGGGCCTTTGGGAAGTCACCCGAGTCGTAGGTGATATTGACACCTGCCCTTGTTTTTAGGGGCTTTTTGTAGGGCATTTCTTCGCCGGGGATCATATTCTTGAGCCGTATCTCTGCACGATCTAANCCGAGCTCCCGTGCGGCACGATCCATNAGGCGTTCCATCACGAAAGTACCTTGTGGATGGCTTGCGCCACGCACAGGTGCGCATGGCATCATATTGGTGAAGGCCAGTTTTTGGTTCATGCGGTAATTTGGAACTTTGTAGGGNCCNGGNATGCAGGCTGCCGCGTTNTAGGGTAGCGTAATNCCCTGAATTGTATAGGCACCATGATCGTGAATTAATGTTCCCCGCACGCCNAGNATCACCCCATCATTATTGACNGCAATTTCGGCATCCCAATATTGATCACGTTCTTGGACCGCGGAGATAAAATGTTCTCTTCGATCTTCGGTCCACTTTACTGGACGTCCGCAAAGCTTTGCGACTAAAGCAACGACGAGTTCTTCGGAATAAAAAACAAACTTTGGCCCAAAGCCACCACCGACATCAGGTGTGATAACTCGCAGCTGGTTTTCGTTGGCTCCTAACANTTTGACGATAAAACCCTGCACAAGGTTAGGCATTTGTGTTGAGGACCATAATGTCGTGACATCTTGAATNGGATCATATTTTCCTACAGCGCCGCGGCACTCAATCGGATGGGCGCTACCGCGATGTTGCCAGATTTTNTCTTGGAATGNGTGTGTGGCCGAGTTGAATACTTCGTCCACAGCGCCATATTCCTGGACCATTTCCATCATTAAATTANTATCGATATGGATTGACGCTGTTGGNGAANCNGGTTCAAGNGCCTTCTTGCAGTCGCCGACAGCAGGTAAGGGCTCCCAGTCTATATNCACAAGGGCGGCGGCATCTTCGGCTATATGGCGGGTTCTTGCNATAACGATTGCAACACACTCACCGGCATACATTGTTTCATCGAAAACCATGATGACTGGGCCAGCGGTTTCAGCATTGGGTACGCCGCCGGGAAATTCCACGGGCAAGCGGTCGGAGGTTAAATATGGCTTGAGGTCTTCAAATGTATAAACGGCATCGACCCCGTCCGTTGCCTCAGCTGCAGACTTGTCGATACCTCTAAGTCGCGCATGGGGAAAAGGACTNCGGACAAATGCCGCATTNANCATATCGGGGAGCTTGATGTCATCGACGTAACGGCCCTGCCCTCTCAATAATTTAGGATCCTCGAGCCGCTTTACGCGTCCGCCAAACACCTTGCCATCCATAAGNCTCACCTTTGATCGTATTGGGTTNGAANTTATATAAGTGTTTTAGCGCNTGATTTCATCAGGGTCCANTNTTCAGTCNCTNAAANGTTGCTTGCTTGTCTNGNNTAAAGGCNCAATCAAAANCTNCCAATTGNNCGGTAATAGTTAGAAATNGTTTATGTCTATGANTTAAGNCCGAGTAGATTGCGAGCGAAAAATTCCCGCATCAAAAGCCTGCAAATCTTCTTCTCCTTCACCAACGCCGACAGCATGAATCGGTAACCCAAACNTTTCTGCAAGTGCGACGATGACCCCTCCACGGGCTGTACCGTCTAGTTTGGTCATCACGAGCCCACTTACGTCGGCCATTTCTTTAAATGTCTCAACCTGAGAGTGAGCGTTCTGACCNACTGTCGCATCAAGTACGAGAAGGCAGCTATGAGGTGCATCAGGGTCAATCTTACGCANCACGCGGATAATTTTGGATAGTTCACCCATTAGATCTNCGCGGTTTTGTAATCGTCCAGCAGTATCTATTAAAAGAGCATCAGCGTTNTTTCTTCGGGCTTGCTCTAAAGCATCAAANGCAAGTCCAGCAGNATCTGAACNNGGACTNCCGACGATCACCGGGCTATGGGNTTTCTCTCCCCAAATTTTTAGTTGCTCAACNGCAGCGGCGCGAAATGTATCGCCNGCCGCTANAACAATAGACTTACCATTGNNAGACCANNTTTTGGCTAACTTACCNATCGTTGTTGTTTTTCCTGATCCGTTTACACCAACGACTANAATGACGTGTGGCNTGNGTCCGGAGTTGATCTCCAGTGGGGCNGCGACCGGTCGTAAAATTTNGGTAATATTATTTGCTAAAGCTTCTAGNATTTCCAAGTCGCTGANTTCTNTNTTGAATTTTATATCGGCGAGAGAGGCNGATAGTNTTGNTGCTGTGGCTACNCCAATATCNGCGCTGATNAGGACGTCCTCGAGTTCTTCTAGGGNCGCNGTATCCAATTTCCGGCTGGTAAGCGCAGCTGAAATACCACTGTTTAATTTTTCNGAAGTGCGGTTGAGCCCTGANCGTAAACGNGATAGCCACCCNTCTTGTATTTTNNTCATGCTACCTTCGCGNNCAAATATTCGCCNTTNGAATCCGTGATTTGACAGGAAATTAACGAACCTACATCAANNNGGTGNTTNAGCTTAACCGGCAGAAATTGTTCACACCTACCCGAATTATTTTTTTCAATTAATACACTGGCTTTTGTGCCAACCCGTTTTTCCATGAACGCAGAGAGTNGCGCNGCACCTAATTCCCGCAGGCGCGCGGCTCGTTCTCGCCTAATTNGNTTAGGTACAAGCGGCATCNTTNCNGCCGGCGTGNCGTCNCGCTCCGAATANGGAAATACATGGAGATGGGTGAGATGGCATTCTTCAATAATTTCTATAGTATTTTCGAACATCCTATCAGTTTCGGTAGGAAAACCGGCAATCAGGTCGGCACCAAAGGTAGCTTCTGGGCGGATTCGACGAATACGTTCACAAACTTTTATCGCGTCTTCACGGCTATGTCGTCGTTTCATGCGTTTTAAAATCATATCATCTCCTGCTTGCAAGCTGAGATGAAAATACGGGAGGAGGCGTGCCTCGTATTCCATTAGCTCGAATAATTCTTTATCGATTTCGATAGGATCCAGCGATGAAAGTCGGAGACGCGGAAGGCTGGGCACTTGGATTAATAAACGTCGACACAGATTACCTAGGGAAGGCGTCCCCGGTAAACCTTTGCCATAGTCCGTAAGATCAACTCCCGTCAACACGACTTCTTTGTAACCGCTTTCAACCAGAGCTTTTACCTGACGTACAATTTCACCAATTGGCGTCGATCTGCTGGGGCCTCGCCCGAATGGTATTATACAAAATGTGCATCGATGATCACAGCCTTGCTGAATCTGCACAAATGCGCGGGCGCGTTCTTTGAAGCCGCTGATGAGGTGGCCCGCAGTTTCTGTAATCGACATAATGTCGTTTACACAAATTTTTGACCCTCTTTTTCCGAGGGTTAGCCATGTTTCAGGTTTAAGCTTCTCTTCATTACCAAGAACCACATCAACCTCGTCCATCGCACCAAATTGCTTTGGGTTTATTTGGGCGGCGCAGCCAGTGATAATAATTTTAGAATCGGGATTGGATTTTCGGGCACGACGGATTGCTTGCCTTGCTTGACGTTCAGCCTCTCCAGTCACAGCGCAAGTGTTTACTATGATGGCGTTATCGATACCCGCTGCCTTAGTATGTTTTCGGATGATTTCTGATTCATAGGCATTTAGCCGACACCCAAAAGTACGAATTTCTGCTTGGGTCATACGCCTAACCTCTTATTAATGAGGTATTGAATGTACCTTTAAAACTGGTGGCTGTGGGCCCAGTCATCATCACACGGTTGTCGGTGTGCCAGTCGATTGTTAGGTTGCCGCCATCGAGTTCAACGATCACCTTCCGCCCTGTTAAATCACGTCGGTGTGCCGAAACCGCGGCTGCACAGGCGCCGCTACCACAAGCCTGGGTAATTCCTGAACCGCGCTCCCAAACCCTTAATCGAAGCAAACCAGCGTTTTTTATTTGGGCGATCCCAATATTAACACGTTCCGGAAATAGTTCGTGGCATTCTAATGTTGGCCCTATTTTATCTAGCTCAACAGCGTCAGCATCATCGACAAAAATAACGCAGTGCGGGTTACCCATGTTTACCGCTGCTACATTTTGGAAGGGAGAATTCTTAATATTGAAATTGAGGGTATTCTGTTCACTCGATAGCGGAATATCACGCCAATCAAATTTGGGGCATCCTATATCAACGGCAATTAACCCATTACTGAGCTTCTCGGCAGTTAGGATGGCGTCTCCAATTGCGATTTTTACATTGGTTTGGGTATTCTCTAGCATAATAATATTTGCGACACACCTTGTCGCATTGCCGCAGGCGTAAGCCCTGGAACCATCTACATTAAAAATATGCATAAGGACATCGGCGTCCCGTAAATGGGTTTTTGATTGTGGTGATTCGAGGAGAATTACCTGGTCGCAACCAATACCGTTTTGCCGGTCTGCTATAGCTTGTACCCCTTCTGGGGACAGCGCGCACGAATTTTGCCTAGCATCGATGATAACGAAATCATTGCCGAGGCCGTGCATTTTGATAAATGCGATATCAGTCATAGTCGCCTTAGGGGGTTTATGATGTCTTTAGTCCACTTAATTGAATAAACGCAGCCAATGTCATGAAGGATATAAAACGGCGAAGATTTTGATCTTTGTTACTCGTTTTCCAAAATTTTGGAAAACCCAAATTGGGCTGAGATGTTTAGATTTGATTAAACTGGGGATTCGCTCGGAGTTAATAGATGATTGGATGGTTGTTTTTATATCTAAAGCTATACTTCAATGTAATTTATTAATTTCCCTTCATTATTGAGGCATACAGCCAGGAGAGGTCCTCCGCGGCCACACCCGCCATCAATGCTTATAGTGAATTGTGTTTCCGCTAGTCCCTTGGCCGTGGGATCGAACCCGCGAACTATTTTGCCAAAACCCTTATAAGCAGTATTGATGGTGGCAAAAGAGCGGCCACCCCACCAAAATACGTCTGCTTGGGCATCCAGAGGTCGTTCGGGGTCAATTCCGCGATTAACGAATAGAACTGTCCCCTCACTTGTCCACGCGGCGTGTTTTAAACTACTTAACCATTCCTGATGGCCGGCGGCTTGAAAGGCTGTTCGAATTTTTGTTGTCCAGCGAGTTATAGCGATGGGGCCTTGTCGAATCGCTGATTGAGCATCTTCCGCGCTGCTTCCATAGGCTTCTAGGGTCGACCCGATACCTTGATCGAGCATCCACTCGAGTACTTCTGTAGGATTGATTGAGAATTGGAGTTGCATAAGTCGCTGCCACATTTCTTCTTGTGCTCCCCGCAACATCACAATGTCGTGAACAAACATATTGCGGCGACTAAGGATATCGCGTCGGAAAGCTAAAATGGCATCCACTGTCCCTTTGACGTTCTCGCCACGCCCCAAAATATTACCCAAATAAAGCAGCCGATCGCCGGGAATGAATTTGTCTCTAATTATAGTCTGCAATCTATTTATCCGATTTACCTCCACATGGATGGAAGCTATTGCCCAAATCCGTTGGCTTTGCCGAAGAACGTTAAAAATTGATGGTTTGCTCATGTCACGGATTAAGCGCTTTTCGTATAATGCCCGTCAAGGATAGGCCATACGCCTTTTCCTTGACTTTCTCCATTTGGGGCGTACATTCCGGCTCAACCCAAGGTCATTAGTGATTTTTCGCCCAGGGGTGATCATCGGTCTGCGAGTGTTCGCACACCGATGTTTTTTGCGTTGCATTGAATTTATTGAAGAGCACTAATGTTTGAAACACTCAGTACGAGACTCTCTGATGTCTTTGATAAGCTTAAGAAACGCGGTGCGTTGTCTGAAGCGGATGTCAGCTCTGCGCTGCGGGAAATCCGTGTAGCACTGCTTGAGGCAGATGTTGCTCTGCCAGTTGTAAAAGATTTTATCGATGCAGTTCGTGAACGCGCTGTCGGCGAAGAAGTCATTCGTAGTGTCACTCCCGGACAGATGGTGGTCAAAATTGTTAATGATCACTTAACGGATATGTTGGGAGGCGATCAGGTCGCCATTAGTCTGGCGGCCCAGCCGCCCGTCGCGGTCATGATGGTAGGCCTACAAGGGTCTGGCAAAACGACAACAACTGCTAAACTTGCTGTGCATTTGCGTGACCAGCATCGAAAAAAGGTTCTGATGGCGTCACTTGATGTTCGTCGGCCCGCTGCTCAGCAACAACTCCAGGTATTAGGTGCTGACGCCGGAATTACCACACTACCGATTGTCCCATTTGAAACGCCGGAAATGATAACTAAGCGA
>PBOV01000002.1 GCA_002724505.1 Rhodospirillaceae bacterium
CCGGGAGGCAACACCGTTGTTGAATCCAGTTGTTCAATGATGGCAGGTCCCTCAATCGTTGAAGATCTAATTGTGTCTCTATTGTAAACCAACGCCGAGTGCATCGTCTGACCGTCGAATGTAACCTTTCGGGTCGCGACAGCCTCTGTTTGTCCTTCGGGTATATTGAGTTTAGGAACATCCTGTTTTGGCACGGAGACTCGTGCGCGAACCCTGTAACTCACAACTTCGATCTCCTGGTCATGCGCTGAGTGGCCATGGAGAGTTTGATGTAGATCATGAAAACGTTCCTGTACCTGATTGAGGCCTTCTGCGGTCATTGGGTTGGTCTTCAAATTATGAATTGGAGTTCTGATTTCATAGCCTTGACCGGTATATCGCAAATCAAGGTCGCGTATGAAGTGGTGTTCGTCTTCCGCGAGACCCTCATCGGCAAGGTCTCTGGATGCCTGGTTTTCTAATTCCACGAAATAATTTTCAGCGCGGTTCGGTTTTAGCTGGCTTATTCCACAGATATCAGAGCGGATATAATCATGAACGACGTCCGAGCATAAAAGCCCAAGTGCAGAGAAGGCACCGGGGTTTGGCGGTATGAGAATTCGGGGGATATTCAGCTCGTCCGCGACCATTGCGGCATGTACTGGGCCGGCACCACCAAACGGTACGAGTGTAAATGACCCGAGATCGATGACCTTTTTAGCGGCCTGCACTCTAATCTCGTCTGCCATTCGTGCATTGATCAGCCTTACAATACCTGCGGCTGACTCCTCTACCGAGAGTTCCATGGGCTCGGCGATGATGTTTTTGATCGCTGCCACAGCACTGTCCCGATCTAAGCCAGTTTCCCCGCCGAGTAAAAATTCGGGATTTAAATATCCGCAGACCAAGTCCGCATCTGTAACGGTGGGTCTATCACCGCCGTTGCCATAACAAATCGGACCGGGGTCTGCCCCGGCGCTATCCGGGCCAACACTAATAAAATTAGCGGCAGTCAAACGGGCAATTGTTCCGCCGCCGGCAGAAATAGTACTGATGTCAAAAGCTGGGACGTCGAGGCGCCGTTCGCCAATCATCCCCTCGGTTACCTCCAGCGGTTTGCTATCCCTTATAAAGGCTATATCGCAGCTAGTACCTCCCATATCCATGGTAACGACTTGCTCCCAACCCTGCTGTTCGCCGAGAATATAGCTTGTTGCCTGGACACCAGCCGCAGGACCGGAAAGCAATGTCTGTACGGTTCGTCCGCCGCTGGCGGTTGCACTGAGCGGCATGACGCCCCCATTCGATTGCATCAGAAAACGTCGCGCGGTTGTGACCCCCGCTGTATTTAAACCCTTGTCCAAGTGTTCCGCGTAGCGGGCGAGACCAGGTTCCAAATAGGCATTGAGCATCGTTGTAGACATACGGGGCCATTCACGAATTCGAGGTAAGACTTCTGATGACAAGGACACATATGCGTCAGGAAATTCTTCACTTATTATTTTCTTGGTGCGCTCTTCATGTTCTGCATTCATAAAGGAAAACATGTAACAGACCGCGAAGGATACGACGCCTTTGGACTTCAGGGAACGCACCGCATTCCGGACATCATCTTCGTTGAGTGATTGAACTATGGCCCCGGCATAATCTATTCGCTCTTCAATTTCGTGGGTCATCTGTTGCGAGACCAACATGGTTGGGCGCTGAAATTTAAGCTCGAATTGATTGCTTTCTCGGGCTTGGCTTTGGACGACCTGAATAGCCCTGAACCCCTTGGTAATCAGCATGCCAATGGTGGCTCCCTTCATTTCCAATAGGGCATTTGTGGTGACCGTTGTACCGTGGCTAAAGAAACCGATTTCGGCTGCAGAAATTCCCCTCAGCATTAACCGCTGAACGCCCTCAAGCACCCCGAGGGACGGGTTCTGCGGGGTAGAGTGCACTTTCTCGATCAGGATTTCATTTGTTTTGGCGTCGGCTAGTACTAAATCGGTATGAGTACCTCCAACATCGACACCAAGTCTATATTTTTGCAAGTGAGACAACTCCGTTAAGAACAGTGAAGAACGGAAATACTATTGAAGCAATTCTTGGCTTATCCAACGACCGGCGGCAGTGAGTGCCTCGTCACCGTGCACTCGGCCTTTAATCTGCATACCAAGTGGCATGTCTTCGACCATCATTACCGGTAATGAGATGGCTGGCATACCAATTATCGAAGACGCCTCATTAAAGATCGCGCTCCCCTGATCAACACCGACAGGCCCGGGCCCCGGCGATGACAAGGTGATCATAGCATCACAACGACGGGCAAGTGCGTCATGTATCTCTCGCCAATAAACTCTGCGAGCGAGCGCTGCACGATATTCTGCCTGGGTGAGACCGGCGCCCTCCTGGATCCCCGCTTTTAGGCGTGGAGGGATTTTTTCTGCGTCGTAATCGAGATACTGATACATTGGAAAACGCATTTCAAAGCGGTAAAGCTGCCGCCATAGCTCTGGTGATTGTGCGGTTTCTGCTTCATAGGCTTCGATCGCTGGATCATCTTTCCGAGTATAAATTTCACACCCAGCATCGGACAGTTTCCCAATTGCTTCATGAAAGGCTGCCTTACTAGCATCGTCGGTTTCGTTCCACCCGGCGGTCTCTAATACAATTAGTCGTTCTGGTTTCTTTGCCGGGGGTGGCGTCCGACTACCATAAAGACCCGGATGACCAGGATCACCGCCAGCCGTTTCTGAAATGTAGCGAGCAATGATCCACATATCTTCAATTGAACCCGCGAGAATGCCTAGATGGTCCATTGTCTCAGCAGCAGAAAACCCACCCTGACGGTTTAGGGCTCCAAAAGTTGCTTTGAGGCCATAATTGCCGCAGAAACTTGCAGGGCGAATTGTTGAGCCGCGGGCATGAGTCCCTAAACCTCCCGGCATCATCCCGGCTCCAACAGCAGCACAAGTGCCGCTGGATGATCCGCCAGGGGTTCTTTGCGTATCATATGGGTTTCGAGTCATTGATGGATCACCGCCTCCAAGCGTCACGGTAACGGTCTTACCGAGAAGCACTGCTCCCCCCTGACGCAGGAAGTAAACTGATGCCGCATCGCGTATTGGCTGATTCCCTTTGAAAAGCTCACAATTATATTCGGTTGGCATATCACAAGTCTCAATTAAATCCTTGATACCGATCGGCATGCCGTCAACCAAAGAAAGCGGTTTGCCCTCGGCATATCGTTTTGTAGAGGCATCGGCCATTTCCCGAGCGCGTTCGGTGTTTCGGAATGCCCACGCTTTTACCTCTTCGTTGCGGTCTTCGATGGTTGNGATGCAGCTTTCCAGATAATTGCGCGGCGTATCCTCGCCGGATAAAAATTTATCGCGCTTATCATGGAAGCTCCGTAACTCATTGCTATTAATATTGTATTGTCCCATGCCAGGCGCTGGTTTCACTGCCATCGTCTTCTCCCTAGTCCACTCTTTTTTGGTGCTACCGTTCCAATTATGGAACATTCTTGTTTAAATTCGCCGGCACATTACAAGAGAACGCATTGGAGGCAAAGACATGGCTATAACTTTAGCGGGTAAAACGGCATTAATCACTGGCTCTGGCGGCGGTATGGGACGAAGCCACGCAGTAATGATGTCCGAGCGTGGTGCTGATGTAATTGTTCATGATATTAAGGAAGATGGCGCCAATGAAACCGCCGAAATGGTCAGGGCCAATGGTCAAAAATCCTCTGTTCTTATAGCTGATGTTCAAGACGTCCCTGACTTCACCTCCAAGATAAATCAGGCGGAAGCCGAGCATGGTAAGATTGATATTCTAGTCAATAATGCGGGAGTTAGCGGCAACAAACTGTCTGTTGAAGCTATTGATGAAGAGATTTTNGATCAGATGTTTGGAATTCAGGTTCGGGGTTCGTTCTTTGCAACTAAGGCGGTATTGCCCGGTATGAAGGCCCGAAAGTCAGGTAGTATTATTGTGATTTCATCTATCTATGCAATGGGTGGCAGTGAATTTGCATCTCACTATGCTGCCGCTAAAGCGGCTCTATCAGGTTTTACCAAAGCGTGGGCGCGGGAATTTGCTAAGGATCGGATACGTGTAAATGCGGTGGCACCAGGTTTTATCCTCACTGGAATGACGCAAGGCAGCAATACCCCAGAAATGGTTGAAGAACGTGGCACCAAAATGCCGCTTGGACGTCTCACAAAACCAGAGGATATATCCTATGCGGTTTCTTGGTTGGCGTCGGAAGAGACTGAAATGATTACAGGTCAGGTTATTAGCCCAAATTCCGGAGAGGTTATTGTTGGTTATTAGCGTATATAACCGAAGCAACTTGGATTTCGACGAGGGCTTGATTAAGGAAAGAGACTGAAATGTTCCGAAAGAATTGCTGGTATGTCGCCGCGTGGGATCATGAGGTCACCCATACACCTTTAGCTCGGACACTTTTGTGCGAGCCTGTCGTATTATATCGGCAGGAGGATGGTACAGCAGTTGCTTTGGAGGATAGGTGCTGTCATCGCGCTTTACCACTTTCAATGGGCAANGTNGTTGGGGATCTTTTGCANTGTGGATATCACGGACTNGAGTTTGATCAATCAGGNGCTTGCGTCAAAATNCCTGGTCAAAGCCAGATACCATCCGAAGCGGCNGTAAAATCATATCCACTGGTGGAGCGTTGGAAATGGGTTTGGATTTGGATGGGAGATCCAGCGTTAGCGGATGAAAGTATGATACCAAANTGGTGGTGGTTTGAGCACCCTGACTGGGAACTTGTCAAAGGAAAATATCTTAAANTGGAATGTAATTACGAGCTNATTACCGATAATTTACTTGATCTTTCGCATTTAGCCTATGTCCATCTTAATACGTTAGGGACTGACGATATCAGCGAGTTTCCCATTAANACGGACCGTGAAGAGAATTTGGTCCGGATGACNCGCTGGATCNTNGACCGGCCGGCGCCGCCAATGTTTCAGGCACTCGGTGATTTCAAAGGGACGGTNGATCGCTGGCAGATTGTTGAGACATTTTCCCCGTGTTTGACTCAAATACGTGCTGGTGCCTGTGACACGGGGAGGTGCGACCCGACGCTAGGTGAGCCTGATACAGGCATGCATATTCGGAGTCTTAATGCGCCGACACCGGAAACCGAAACCTCTACGTATTATTTCTTTGGACACGCTCGTGATTTTGCCATTGGTGATAAAAAGGTATCAGAGGACCTGTTTAGAATGGTNTCACAAACCTTTGATGAAGATGTCGTGATATTGGAATCTCAACAAAAAATGTTATGTGCGGAGCCAAATCGTGATTTGGTCGATATCAATGTCGATGCGCCTGGCATTGCTGCGCGNCGCATGCTTCGTCGTGACATTAAAGCCGAACAAAGAACATAAATTCAACCCATTGCCTTTCTTACCTGTGGGATGACTTCCTCCCCAAGGATAGCCAGCGTATCCATAGTCAAAGAATGAGGCATATCTGCCCATTGTATTGACATAATTAGATGATTGGTGCCGATTTCTTTGTTTAGGTTGAGGATCTGTTCTGTGACGTCATCTGGTGAGCCGATAATAAAACGATCTCCAGCAAGTTCGTCAAAAGCGAGGCTAAGATTACGGTCACCTTCGGGAAGTTGGTCACCTTGTCCCCAATTTTGATAGGCATCATATTTTTTCTTTAGATATGGGCCCGCGATCCGCAGCGCGTCCTCACGCGTTTCGGCTACAAATACTTCNCGGCGCATTGGGAGNTCATCAGGAAATGGTTTGCNGCATTCGTCGAGCGCCCGCTTATAAACCTCAATTTGCTCTTTGATATCACTAATTTTGTTGTGCGGATTTATATACCAACAATCGCCGAGCCGAGCTGCTCTTTTGATTGCTGGGTTTGCGTTAGCNCCAATCCAGAGTGGGGGGTGNGGNCGTTGCAAGGGCTTAGGACAACAAGAGGCATTTTTAAGNTCGAAGTGACTACCCTTCATTATTACGGTTTCTTCAGTCCAAAGTCGTTTCAGCGCAATAAGGTTTTCTTCAAGCAACTTGCCACGTTTNTTGACTTCGCTTCCAAAGGCAGCGAATTCTATTTCCCGATACCCTAGGGCCACCCCACAAATCAATCGTCCNCCNGACATNATATCGATAGTTGCAAGCTGTTCCGCGATATCGAGAGGTTTATGCAAAGATAAAAGAATAATGCCGGCGTTAAGTCTTACGCGTGATGTTTCTGCACTTAATCGCGCTAGGATTGGAAATTGCTGAAATGCTTGAAATGGTGCNGTGCTGTAATGGGATGTTTTAGTAATAGAATCGAAGCCNAGTGCCTCCGCTGCNTTACATTCGTTAATTAGCTCTTCAAAACATGTTTGAATATTCTGATTGGAAGCATACTGGCCGCGAATAGCCANACCAAACTGCATTTTCTGTTGTGTCATATTCAAAACAAATTAGACCNGCTAAGTTTTAAAATTGTAATATGCCTCGTTATGCCGCTTTTAGGTTAGGTGTCAAACATTCCCCAACGAAAAATTCCTTAACATGNCTANGAATCTCTAGTTTNGCTTCGGGCTGATAGTTAGGGGAAANGTTTTTTCCTAAGTTAATGTAGTATTAGAAGACAAAGCTTATTGGCGGGCTATGAAACGTTGGATTGTATGCGCTCACCTTAAAAATAATCGTANAAAATTTATTATGTTACCCGTGTATCCTGGAAATAGGTATAATCCAGNCTATANAGAACGGCTCCTTGCNCTTGTCGGCAACGCCGATTGCCGGTATATCCTCATCTCAAAATTTTTGCACCGGATAGGNTCCTTATGGGTTTTAGCTGGCTCGAATTGTCTGAAGGAAAACATGAATATGGCTGATACAGATTATGATGTAATTGTTGTTGGCGCGGGTAACGCCGCTGCATGTGCCGCATTAGCTGCTCAAGATGCGGGTGCTGATAGGATTGTGATGTTAGAACGCGCTCCTGAAGATGAGGCAGGGGGCAATACCCGTTTTACCGCCGGAGCAATGCGCGTCGTCTACGATGGTGTCGAGGACATTAAAAAATTGGTGGAACTTTCCAATCAGGAGATAGCTGATACCGATTTTGGAACCTACACGCAGGACCAATTNTTTGACGATATCTTTCGTGTAACACAGTTTCGTACCGATCCGGATATGGCGGAAATACTGGTCACTCGAAGCCTTGAAACCTTGACNTGGATGCGGGAAAAAGGGATCCGGTTTGTACCAATTTACGGCCGCCAAGCGTTCAAGATTGATGGTAAATTTAAATTTTGGGGTGGNCTCACCGTCGAGACTTGGGGTGGAGGACCAGGTCTCTATGAAGCCCAACAGGAAATTACTAAGAAGAATGACATCCAAACAATGTTTGATACCCGGGCAATGAGCCTGATGTTTGACGGNGCAAAAGTTACCGGTGTTAGGATCAAGCAGGGTAGTCAAGTCAAGGAATTAACNTGTAAATCGGTCGTTATGGCCTCTGGGGGGTTTCAGGCTAATCCGGAGTGGCGGACTCGTTATCTGGGGCCTGGCTGGGACCTGGCAAAAATTCGGGGCACCCGTTTCAACACGGGCGACGGAATTCGCATGGCGACTGATATTGGTGCGGCCACCTACGGAAACTGGTCCGGTTGCCACGCTGTAGGCTGGGATCGTAACGCCCCCGAATTTGGAGACCTCGCGGTTGGTGATCAATTTCAGAAGCATTCCTATCCGTTCTTTGTGATGGTCAATGCAACCGGTAAGCGTTTTGTCGATGAAGGCGCGGATTTCCGAAATTACACCTATGCTAAATATGGCCGNGTAATTCTTGAGCAGCCCGCACAATTCGCCTGGCAAGTGTTGGATGCCAAGGTTGCCCACCTTAAACGAGATGAGTATTCAATTCGGCAGGTTACTAAAGTTACCGCCGATACGGTTGAAGAGTTAGCCGATAAGTTAGAAGGAGTCGATAAGGAGGCCTTTCTTAAAGAAATTGCCGATTACAATGCCGCCGTCCGTCAGGACATTGAATACAATCCTAACGTTAAGGACGGTCGTTGCACGGAAGGTCTTGAGATCAATAAGTCCAACTGGGCACAGACAATTGATACGGCGCCATTTGAGGCCTATCAGGTTACTTGCGGTGTCACCTTTACGTTTGGTGGTCTTCGTATCAACACCGACGGGCAAGTGGTGGATACTGATTTGATCCCAATGGAAGGGCTTTTTGCAGCTGGCGAGTGTGTAGGTGGTTTGTTCTATTTTAACTATCCTGGTGGTTCCGGACTCACAGCCGGCTCAGTATTCGGTAAACTTGCTGGTGCTTCCGCAGGAGCAGCCGCAAGCGATTAGATATATTTCTACTCTCTAATAACAGGGGAACAGTGCGGAGGTTTGCCTTAAGGTTGGAGAATTCAGGTTGCCTAGATTGAGGCAACGGGACGGCTCGGGGTGTTAAGTTAAGCACTTATAGTTTTCTTCGGGTCAAAATAATACTCAAACATGCCGGGCATTATTCGATTATTACAACTGCTCTTTAAAGTTATAAGTCAGAGGCTCATTTCGCCTAATTAAAAAGCCCTGGCAAAAAGGTTACGATGGACGGAAATGCTGCTAATGCGATCATTCCTAANATAAACAAGANGACAAACGGCCAGGACGCCTTAAAGACTTCTGCAATCTGTACCTTATCGGCNGCNCCCTGNAATGCAAAAATAACATACCCAAATGGTGGNGAAATTCCNCCAACGGTTACATTTAGGAGCATGATTAGCCAAAACCAAATGGGATCAAAACCGAGTGTCGTCAGTAGCGGTTGGTATATTGGGATGACGACCAGCATTAAAGCTATTTGATCAATAAACATACAAAGAATGAATGGTATCGCCATCATAATGAACAGCATTAGCATGGGATGCCATCCGAGAGTTACAATAAGGTTTGTAAGTTCAGTTGTCGCCCCGGTGAACGCCAGCAACTGGCTGAACATTCGTGAACTTGCCATGATAAGTAGGATCATGCTTGTAATGAAAGCGGCCGTTCCGAGTGAGTCGGTTATCATTTCCCAGCTCAGTTTACGGTAATAGGCCGCGGTCAAAATTGCCGCGAGCACGCCCGTAGCGGCTGCTTCGGATGGCGTTGCAATGCCAAACATAATAAAGCCCATAACCGAAAAAATAATTAGNGCNAACGGCAGACATCCNGCGAGCGCTCGAANTTTNTCCCTAGTGGATACTTTNGGAGCATCGTCTGCGCTNTCGTTGGGGGCTANCGAGGGGTCTAATTTNACACGAATCATCGTGTAGGTCAGNAACATCNCTGAAAGCATNAGCCCTGGGATAATGCCCCCGATTAGAAGGCCNGCGATCGAGGTGTTGGAAAGAGTACCAATAACGATAGCCAAAACGCTGGGCGGAATAATCGGAGCAAGGCTAGCGCCGGCAAGAATATTGCCGATCGCTAGTTTAGTATCATATCCGCGGTTGCGCATCGTTGGAAAAACTGTTCTTGCCAGCATTGCGGCGACCGCCATTCCTGCACCTGACAAGGCGCCAAATACAGTGGAGAGNGAGATCGTTAGAACATATTGACGTCCTTTCATACGTCCGATCAACTTGTCGACGGCATCAAAAAGAATATCAACCGTACCGGATCTAAAAAGGACCTCTGCCATCAGGATGAAAAGAGGAATAGTCGCTAGATCTGAGTTATTAGTAGTGTCAAAAAGGGAGTTCGCCACCATCCCAAAGCCAGCGGGCCCAAGAAATATGGCGACACCAGTAAGATTTATCGCCAAGAAGGCGACGAATAATGGTGCTCCTGACATGAAGGCTGCCAAAAGTAAAAGGAGGGCGGTGATAAGAGTAGCTTCCCAACCCATNGGTNAGCTCTCCCCGGTTNTCTTAGCAGACCCGTCTGGATCNATTGATTTAAAATCTANAAAGCGCATAAAGTGCAGCGTCGAGCTNGCAAANCCAAAAGGAATAAAAATTGAAATTAGATATTTGGGGACGGGCTTTACCGCCATTAAATCGATATTGTTAACGTACTGCCGTACTGTTTCCTCAAGTGAGATCCAGGTTGCAAATCCACAAAAGATAAATCCCAGAAGATAGGTAAACCACATCGCGATGCGTGATCCCTTNGTAGGCAAAAGATCAAAAATTAAGGCGACGGCAACGTGACCCTTTTTCCAAGTTACATATGGCATCATTAAAAAGGTACAGGCGCAGAGCGAGTAGGAGACGGCTTCACTAGCCCACCATTGTGGGGCATTAAAAAAATAACGCCCGAAAACCTCAATGATATAAGCACCAAAAATTATTGAGAGGGCAATACAAGCGAGATAATAACCCGCAACAGTTAACCAGTCGTGGCTGCGTTCAAACGTCCGGTATAAATTCATCTGTTAATCATGATTTGAAGGGGGACCTCGGGAACGGATGTCCCGGGGTCCATCCCATTTTAGTTGGTTACCATGAAAGTCCAGATTTTTCAGAGAGCTCGCGAAGTTTCTTCGCGTCGGCACCACAGCATTTTTCGCCGAGGGCCCAGATACTTTCCGAGAAGGCTTTACGCATTTTGGAAACCTGGTCGGCAGGTAGTCTGGTAATTTTGACTCCCTTTTTAGCAAGCGCGGCATCTTCCTCTGCCTGAACTTGATCACCTATCCAAGGCATCTCCAGCTCGGTTAAATAACCAGCCTGGAGTAAAATATTCTGCTTTTCTTTGGTAAGCTTTTTATAGCTCTTGAGGTTCATAAGGAAAGGTAGCGTAGAGGTCCCAAAAGTAGGACGAACCTTATATTTGGCCACCTCAAAATGTTTCATGCTAAGCATGCCGGCTGCCGGCCATGCGGCACCATCAACGACACCTTTTTCTAATGCTGAATACACTTGGGAGCCCGACATCACAACGGGCTCTCCACCAAACAGGCGAATAACGCCGTGATAAGTTTGCGTTCCGCGGATCTTGCGACCTTTCCAATCGCCTTTAGAAGAAAGTGGTTTCTTTAAAAAGATATGATAGCCCTTGGTGCTATTCGGTGAAATAGCAAGTAGTTTTAAGCCATGGGTTTTTTGATAAAATTTATCCAGGTGATCCCATACCCCTGAAGTGCGTTTGCCGACAGGGTCAGAATTCATAGCGTCCATAATGGCTGCCAGTCCTTTGGAGCCCATATGATAAACACCATGCGTAAATAAAATATCGAACACGCCGGCCTTTACAGGTTGTAGCTGCTGGAATCCTGGAACAACTTCAGGCCCACTTATACGAATTTTTATTTTGTCACCACCTAGTTTTTTTACGTTTTTGATAAAATTGTCGAGGACAACATAGGTTGGCCAAACGTTTTTGTTCCAGCTGGTTAAAACTTTAAGCGTTGCAGCGCTGGCAGAAATTGTATATCCGCAGAGCAATAGTCCGGCGACAGCGGCACCGGTGAGTAAACGTTTCATAATCCCCCCTTTTACTATAGTTATACTTTTTTAAGACGACGACCTTAGCGTTTATGCTGGTTTCTGACAAACTAGTTTTGTTTTTATTAACGCCCAGTCTTTACCCAACCTATTTCATGCACGATTATGGTTGTTGGGGGGCGTGATGTTTTTTGGCTGGCTAAAGGCGAGCGGCTAAATTCGCAAAGCGCTTAGGCCGTTAACATTTGCTTGATTTAGAAGCCTATGCTGTACAATACGTAGATTGCCCGGATTAGAATTTGGAACTAGCGACTAAGGGTCGTGAGGGAGACAATATGGCTGAGGAAAAAGAAGAAACTGATGTACTGACGGACGGATTTCATCTCATCATTGATGCCCTTAAATTAAACGGTATTAATACAATTTATAATGTGCCCGGGATTCCTATTACCGACCTGGGCCGATATATGCAGGCTGCGGGGATGCGGGTTTTATCATTCCGCCATGAACAAAACGCGGGTTATGCAGCGTCTATAGCCGGCTTTATGACTCAAAAACCGGGGATTTGTCTGACTGTATCAGCACCTGGTTTTCTTAATGGTCTGACGGCTCTTGCCCACGCTACCACTAACTGCTTCCCAATGATTTTGATCAGCGGGTCTTCAGAACGTGAAATAGTCGACCTGCAACAAGGTGACTACGAAGAAATGGATCAGCTTTCTATCGCCAAACCACTTTGCAAGGCGGCTTACCGTATTCTGCGTGCCGAAGATATAGGTATTGGTGTTGCGCGTTCCATACGTGCTGCGGTTTCTGGTCGACCAGGTGGAGTTTATCTTGATCTGCCGGCAAAGCTCTTGGGACAAGTCGTGAATGAAGCAGCGGGGGCGAACTCCTTGGTGAAGGTCGTTGATCCTGCCCCCCAGCAAATCCCCTCAGCCGGATCAATTGCCCGCGCTCTTGAGGTGTTAAAAGGGGCTCATCGACCGCTTATAATCCTTGGGAAGGGAGCAGCTTATGCTCAAGCTGATGACGCAGTGCGCGCTCTGGTTGAAACAAGCGGTATTCCTTATCTCCCAATGAGTATGGCCAAAGGGCTTTTACCCGATAATCATCCGCAGTCAGCGGGGGCGGCGCGATCCCTTGTACTAAAAGAATCTGATGTTGTAATGTTAATTGGGGCTAGGCTGAATTGGTTGTTGTCTCATGGCAAGGGTAAAGCATGGGGAACCAAACCAAAGAAATTTATACAAATTGATATTGAACCCAGGGAAATGGATAGCAATTTAGGAATTGTTGCACCGATAGTTGGTGACATTTACTCCTGCGCCTCCGCTCTAGTTGCGGCTATGGGAAAAAAATGGGAAGCACCTCCAACAGCCTGGACTGATGCAGTGAAGGAAAAGGTCGATAGTAATGTCGCCCGTATGGCACCGCGCTTGCAGAATAACAATATACCGATGGATTATCATGGAGCTCTTGGCGCGCTGCGGGAAATTATTAAAGAACGCCCTGATGCTGTGTTGGTCAATGAAGGCGCAAATACACTCGATTTTGCTCGTAGCATTATAGATATGTATCAGCCGCGTAAACGGCTGGACGTTGGGACCTGGGGTGTAATGGGTGTTGGTATGGGGACAGCAATCGCAGCAGCAGTCGAAACAGGAAAACCCGTATTGGCTGTTGAAGGTGATAGCGCCTTTGGTTTTTCCGGCATGGAAATAGAGACTATATGCCGCTATAACCTGCCAATCTGTATCGTAGTGTTTAATAATGGTGGTATCTATCGCGGAACAGATGAGAATTCAGCTGGTGATGATGTTGCTACGACGGTATTTGTGAAGGACGCGCGCTACGATAGAATGATGGAAGCTTTCGGTGGAGTGGGGTTTAACGTTGCTTCTCCGGATGAACTTTCTAAGGCCGTCAATACAGCCATAGAATCTGGCAATCCAACATTGGTGAATGCAGTTATTGATCCTGGTGCGGGTACAGAGAGTGGTCGTATCGGCAATCTCAACCCGCAAAGCGTTGTGGTAAAAAATAACACAACTTAAATGTCAGAAAGAGGGACGACATAATGAGCAAAGCTCTGGAAGGTGTGAAAATTCTGGACATGACACATGTTCAATCTGGTCCAACATGTACGCAGTTGTTGGCGTGGTTCGGTGCGGATGTGATTAAGGTGGAACGGCCGGGAGTTGGCGACGCAACCCGCGGGCAATTGCGCGATATACCCGATGTCGATAGTCTGTATTTTACGATGTTGAACCATAATAAACGGAGTGTGACATTAAACCCAAAGACCGCAGCGGGGGCAAAAATATTCACGAAGCTTATAAAAGAATGTGATGTGTTGGTTGAAAATTTCGCCCCGGGAGCGATTGATCGGATGGGGTTCCCTTGGGAAAAAATTCAAGAGATTAATCCACGAATGATTTACGCCTCTGTAAAGGGTTTCGGCCCCGGTCCGTATGAAGATTGCAAGGTTTATGAAAATGTTGCTCAGTGTACTGGCGGTGCTGCCTCAACAACCGGTTTTCTAGGTGGTCCTCCAATTGTGACAGGCGCTCAGATCGGCGATTCTGGGACAGGCCTTCACCTCGCTTTTGGTATTGTTACAGCCCTTTTCCAACGCGAACACTCTGGAAAAGGTCAGCGCGTTGAATGCGCCATGCAAGACGGGGTGCTTAACCTGTCACGTGTAAAGCTGCGTGATCAGCAGCGACTAGCCCGTGGTCCGTTGAAAGAATATAGCCAGTTTGGTCAAGGAATTGAATTTGGAGAAGCAACCCCCCGTGCCGGGAATGATTCCGGTGGTGGCCAGCCTGGCTGGATTCTTAAATGTAAAGGCTGGGAAACAGACCCCAACGCATATGTTTATTTTATTACACAGGCAGCTGTATGGGGAAATATTTGTGACCTGATTGGGAAATCAGAATGGAAGGAGGACCCTGATTATGCCAAGCCTTCGGATCGGCTTGATAAGATAAAACCAATTTTTGATGCTATAGAAGAATGGACTATGACCCTAGATAAGTTTGAGGTCATGAATCTTTGCAATCCTCTGAATATTCCGTGCGGACCTATTTTATCAATGAAAGAGCTAGCTGAAGAGAAATCCCTACGAGAAACAGGCACCATCGTTGAGGTTGAGCATCCGGAACGCGGTACATATTTGACGGTTGGCAATCCCGTAAAACTATCTGATTCCCCCTCCGAAGTTGAACGCTCTCCATTATTAGGGGAACACACAGACGAAATTCTAAAAACTGTTGTCGGTTTGACCGATGAAGAGATAGAGGGGGCACGGAAAGAAGGCGCAATATAGAGTTTTCAGGCGCCCCCATTGCATAAATAAGATGTGTGAGACTAACCTTCGAAAATTTGCAATTGAATCCAAAAGGAAGACGGAACATTGAGTGACCATAAGGATATTATTTTCGGTGAAGAATGGCAGACTTGGAAGGATCCAGCGGTTCCAGAATATTTTAATCCTACATCCGTCGTTCTTGACAAACATATGTCGACTGAAAAGAAGAGCTCCACTGCGCTAATTGAAGATGACCAAAACTATTCCTATGAAGAGTTCCTAGGATTGGTATGTCGGGCTGCTAATGGCCTTAGGACACTCAAGGTCGAGTTAGGATCTCGGATATTATTGTTTGGGACCGATAGCGTTGA
>PBOV01000009.1 GCA_002724505.1 Rhodospirillaceae bacterium
GTTTTAAGTCGCTATGACAGCGCATACTAAACATACATTTCACTTTGAGGATATCCATTAAGTGATGGGAACACAAAAATATTTATCCTTTAAAAAAAATTGGGTGAAAACATTTTTAAATTCAATTTTTATTACATTTTAGCGCGAGAACATAATGATAACTTTGGGATCCTCCTTATGGATGGTCCCTTAGATTTAAATTGTTTTCATAGGAGAAAATTTAAATACCCTGGGGTTGTAACAAAGGTCACCCCGATTTTGGCTACAGAAACTAATAAAGATTAGAAATTGTCTCTTGGCGGAATTGACGCGGTGGCTATACTCGCTTCGCTTGCATCTCGGAGGAAAATGAATGCCCGCTGTGCGTTATGACGTAATCGGTGTTGGAAATGCTATCGTTGATGTGATTGCCGCCTCTTCCGAAGCCCTGATTTTAGAACTCGAACTTGAAAAGGGTGGCATGACGCTCATTGATTCTGATCGTGGAGAAGAAATCTACGCCTCAATGAATAATGCGACTGAAACCTCTGGGGGTTCAGCCGCAAATACTCTGGCAGGGATAGCATCTTTTGGTGGAAGTGGCGCTTTTATTGGAAAAGTCAATGATGATGCACTTGGTCATGTCTTTCGTGATGATTTAGTAAAAATAGGGGTCGACTACAAAACGCCGCTTCTTTCGGAAGGTTTGCCTACAGCGCGTTGTCTGATTTTCGTCACGCCTGATGCGGAGCGGACTATGCTGACGTGCCTTGGGATTTCCGCTGACTTGTGCCCCGATGACATTGATGAAGAAGCTATTGCGGCTGCTGAAATAACATATCTTGAGGGCTATTTGTTTGATCCTCCAGAAGCACAAAAGGCCTTCCACAAGGCCGCCGAAGCGGCCCATGCGGCGAATCGAAGGGTTGCTTTGTCGCTTTCGGATTCATTTTGTGTGGAGCGCCACCGTGACGAGTTTCTCCGTCTGCTTTCTGGTCATGTAGATGTTTTGTTCGCCAATGAATCCGAAGTAACAGCCTTGTTTGATGTTAACAATTTTGAAGAAGCTGTGAGGCTGACATCAGGACATTGTGAAATTGCGGCGCTGACTCGTGGTTCGGAAGGCTGCGTAATTGTTGAAGGGGGTACGATATACGAAATCACGGCTAAAGAGGTTAAGAGAGTTGTCGACACGACTGGGGCTGGAGATTTATTTGCCGCCGGTTTTCTCTATGGTCTAGCTCGCGGCGAGTCATTGGCTCAATGCGGCGCGTATGGCGTGTCAGCTGCTGCAGAAGTAATCAGCCGTTATGGTGCTCGGCCAGAAGACCCTCTCGCAAACCTTTTAATGGAAAGTGGTGAATAGAAAATATGGGTTATTACCCGCATAACGTTAACAGAGGATGTTGTGGATCATAAGAACGGTTTTGTTTTGGCTAAATTAGGTTAGATGCGAGATTTGATTCTCGCTGATGCAAAGTTGCTGGGTATAGAACAAGCGGAAAAACTAAATCACACTATGTTGTATTTAAATCATTTTGTGCGAGAGAATGGGTGTTTCGAAGAAACCTTAATAGTGTAAAATTTTATACCACCTTAACCTCGGATAAATTAACTAAATACCGGCGCCTTACCGACCAGCGGTCAGTGTTGGCATTTTGATGACAGACCGTTCAAAAGCTACAAGCTGGAAAGAGTCGTTGACGGTCTATTGGGATCGTCGCCAACTTGTAATATTTATGATGGGGTTTTCTAGCGGTCTACCTTTGTTGCTTGGCTTTTCTACTCTTTCCTGGTGGCTATCAGGCGAAAATATCCCAAAAACAGTTATAACTGGTTTACTCATTGTCGCTACCCCTTACTCCTTTAAGTTCCTTTGGGCCCCAATTTTGGATCAAGTTCAATTGCCAATATTAAAAAATCGGTTGGGTCAGCGCAGAAGCTGGTTATTGGTTATTCAAGTCCTTTTAATTGTTTCAATTGTAGCTTTGGGGGCTAGTGATCCAAGAAACGGACTGACTTATATGGCTGTGTCGGCATTACTAGTGGCCTTCTTTTCGGCCAGCCAAGATATTGTAATAGACGCTTATAGAATTGAGATTCTTCGAGAATTTGAGCAAGGGGCTGGAGCGGCGGCGACACAGGCAGGCTATCGTGTTGGTTTGTTAGTTGCGGGAGCGGTTCCGCTAGCGCTCTCAGATTTTATATCGTGGTTCTGGGTGTATTTTTTTATGGCTACTTTGGTGGTAGTCGGAATCATTGCGACATTTTTAGCCCCGGAACCGAATCTCAAAGCCCCCGAGGATACAAGAATTATAAAAATAGGCGCCGTTTTACAAAGAGCAATAGTTAACCCTTTTACCGATTTTTGTGGGCGTCGTGGATGGGTGTGGGTACTTTGCTTTGTTCTTCTTTACAAATATGGAGATGCGATTGCTGGTGCTCTTTTCAACCCTTTTTTTCGGGAACTCGGATTCTCAGGTACCCAGATCGCGTTGATTGTAAAAACCTATGGTGTTCCCATGACAATGGTCGGGGTTTTGACTGGCGGTGTGCTTGTTGCACGTATAGGAATTTTTGCGGCCTTATTTTTTGGCGGTGTCCTTCAGGCGATTACCAACCTTTGTTTTGTGTGGTTGGCGGCGCATCCAAATGGGGCGACTGAAGTCGGGCTTTTTATCGCGATTGCAGCAGATAATTTTACCGGCGGCCTCGGTTCGACAGCATTTGTCGCGTTTCTTTCGGCGCTGTGCAACATCCGCTTTACCGCGACGCAGTTTGCCCTCTTTACGTCGTTCATGGCGTTAGGACGCACATACATGGCTGTTCCTTCGGGATGGTTGGTAGACGAAATCGGGTGGACAAACTTCTTTATAACCTCGACTGCCCTAGCGGTTCCTGCATTACTGCTTTTGATTATTGTTAGGCGCCATGCTTCAGAAATTTTTCCCCCACGCAATTAGGGGTTAAAAGTTGATCTAAACTAAACCCCTAAGCAACGACTTTTACTGTTATTGTTTTTGTCGGTTGGTCTTTGGTTTTGTTTGTGCCTGATGCGCCGCTAAGACTGCATCAGTAACAATATCTGATGCCGTTGCGTCTAACCGTACAATTTGTGCTGGCTTACTTAATCCAATAAGTAAGGGCCCAATTACTGTTCCCCCACCTAGTTTCTGTAGCAAGCGTGATGAAATTGCCGCTGAAAACAAACCTGGCATTATTAAAATATTAGCAGGGCCCTTAAGTCTACTGAAGGGGTATAAAGCCCTCATATCTGGGTCCAGAGCAACACTAACTGTCATTTCTCCCTCATAAGCAAAGTCTCGCTTCTCAGAGTCGAGGATTTCTACTGCCCGCTTTATTTCTTCCGTGATGTTGCTTGAGCGTCCGCCAAAGCTTGTGTGTGATAGCAATGCGACACGTGGTTCATGGCCAAGCTCACGGGCTTTTGTTGCAGATTGCGTCGCAAAATCGGCGAGTTGCTCTGCAGTTGGTCGTTCGTGTACCAGGGTGTCCGCAATGAAAACGGTTCTATCACGTGCAGAAACTACCGTAAGGCCAAAAAGTTGCTGACCTTTCTCAATACTGATTGCACGCGCTAAATCATTCCAACAGGTTGGAGAATTTCGGGTAAGCCCGGTGACCATTGCATCGGCGTCGCCACATGCAACCATGCAAGCAGCAAACATGTTGCGATCTTGATTAACCATTCGTTGGCAATCTCTGTAAAGTGCACCATTACGTGAAAGCCTCTTATAAAGGTAGTCAGTATACTTTTTGTTTTGTTTTGAAACCCTAGCATTATGGGCTTCGATTGCATCGCTGCCTTCAAAACCTAAACTAGACATTTTTTCCGCTACGATGTCATCGCGGCCGATAAGGACGGGTGTTCCATATCCTGCATTGCGGAATGCCTGTGCGGCCCGGATCACTTTCTCTTCTTCCCCTTCAGCAAATACGACGCGCTTGGGCTTTTTCTTAACCTCCTCAAAAATTTCATTTAGGCTTCCAACTGTGGGGTCAAGCCGCGCTTCCAGCGACGCGCGATAATCATCCATATTAGGAATTGTTCGGCGAGCTACTCCTGTTTTAATTGCCGCTTTTGCTACAGCGGGTGGGACAGCAGAAATTAAGCGCGGGTCAAAGGGTGTTGGTATTAAATAGTCGGGACCAAATTGTAAATGTCTCCCGGAATAAGCACCGCTCACCTCGTCCGGTACATCCTCTCGCGCCAAATCTGCCAAGGCCCTGGCAGCAGCCACTTTCATTTCATCATTAATACGACGCGCTTGAACATCCAAAGCCCCTCTAAAAATATAAGGAAAGCCAAGTACATTATTAATTTGGTTCGGATAATCGGATCGGCCCGTAGCAACTATAGCGTCCTTGCGGACGGATTGTACTTCTTCCGGCATAATTTCGGGATCGGGATTGGCAAGGGCAAAAATAATAGGTTTTGGTCCCATGGACTCAATCATATTTTTGGTCACGGCTTTTGCGACCGAAACGCCGAAAAAAACATCGCTATCTTTCATAGCCTCTTCGAGGGTGCGGGCGTTGGTCTTGATTTCATGTGCTGATTTCCACTGATTCATGCCACTCTCTCGGCCTTGATAAACTACACCCTGAGAGTCACATAATGTGATGTTATCTTTCGTAAAACCCATTGCGATAAATAACTCGAGGCAAGCTATTGCTGCAGCTCCAGCCCCATTGACCACCATTGTGGTATTTTTTAGGTTACGGCCTGTCAGATCTAACGCATTTAAAAGTCCGGCTGCGGCAATCACGGCTGTACCATGTTGGTCATCATGGAAGACGGGAATATCCATAATTTCCTTGAGCCGCTGTTCAATAATAAAACATTCTGGTGCCTTTATATCTTCCAGGTTGATCCCGCCGAAGCCCGGCCCAAGAAACCGGACGCAATTAACGAACTCATCTACGTCGCGTGTGTCTACCTCTAAATCTACGGCATCAATATCTGCAAACGTTTTAAATAAAACACACTTGCCTTCCATGACAGGTTTTGCGCCGATTGCCCCAAGATCTCCGAGTCCCAATACGGCAGTACCATTTGAAATCACAGCTACCATATTACCTTTGTTGGTATAGTCGTAGGCGGTCTGTTCATTCTTCGCAATTTTTAGACAAGGAGCTGCAACCCCCGGAGAATAGGCTAAAGATAAATCGCGTTGAGTCGTAATTTTTTTAAGTGGTGCGATGGAGAGTTTCCCCGGAGGCGGGCCGGCGTGCAATGCTAGGGCCTCGCGTTCGAGATTACTTATACGATTCCGTCCATCAACGCTGTCGGAAACACTTTTCGCCACCAATTTCCTTGCCGGTTTGCTCTTTTCTTTGCGGGCCATGACTTCATCTGTCCTCTGATTTCGACCCATAACTTGGTGGTTTTCGATGATTTAGGCAAGAGATGATTGTTTTGTGTTTTGAGCAGGCAAATTAAAGATCTGACCATTTTTCCCTATTTTGCCTGTGGCCAGGCAAATGATAGACTAACGGGATGGTAGATGGCGGATCCAACCGGGTAGAAAAAAAAACAGCAAAAAGAACGTCGACAATTGGCGAAACCACGCCAATGATGACTCAATATTTAGACATCAAAAATGCTCATCCTAATTGTTTGTTGTTTTATAGGATGGGTGATTTTTATGAACTATTTTTCGATGACGCGGTAGAGGCGTCAGCTGCGCTGGATATTACTCTTACACATCGCGGAAAACACAAAGGTAAAAATATTCCGATGTGCGGCGTGCCTGTTCACGCTGCTGAGACTTACCTCGCAAGACTGATAAAGAAAGGTTTCCACGTTGCGGTTTGCGAACAAACGGAATCACCGGCAGAGGCAAAAAAACGTGGGTCGAAAGCGGTTGTATCTAGAGATGTAGTGAGGGTTGTAACTCCAGGCACAATTACCGAAGACACCTTGCTCGATGGAACAAAAAATAATTATCTTTCAGCATTGGCCGATATAAATGGCTCAATAGCCTTGTCATGGTTAGATATTTCAACCGGTGAGTTTACCGTTTGTCCAACAAATTTTGGGTCGTTAACGTCCGCTCTGGCAAGAATTGAACCCAAAGAACTTTTGGTTCCTGAAAGTCTTTTCCAAGACGAAAGGTTGTTGGAGGGTCTTGGCGACTGGATTGAGATTATAGTACCCTTACCGACCAACAAGTTTGACAGTGATGCTGCTCGTAAATGCTTAAATAAAACTTTTGGAGTGACTTCGCTCGATGCCTTTGGAAATTTTACCCGGCAAGAGATTGCTGCCTGTGGGGCTATAGTTGGTTATGTTGAGCTTACGCAAAAAGGGCGCCTTCCGCACCTTAGGCTGCCCCGACAAATTGCAAAAGGAACTTTTCTGGAGATTGACGCGGCAACTCGCCGAAATCTTGAGTTGGTTCAGACTCTCGACGGAGAGAAAAGAGGCTCANTATTTTGGGCAATAGACCGAACTAAAACTAGNGCTGGNTGTCGCATGCTTAANANATGGCTTTCGGCCCCCTTGATAGAAAGCGAAGAAATTTTAGAGCGGCTNNAGAGTGTTCAACAATTTGTTGATGATGTTCCCCTCCGAGATAAANCACGAGAATTATTACCAACTAGCATTGATATAGAAAGGTCACTCTCGCGCCTTACCCTCAATANCGGCAGACCTAGAGACCTTGCCGCTGTCCGTGATGGGCTTAGAGCTGCTGAGGCTTTGCGCGTCCTTATATCAAATNGAGGGNCTGTAACGTTGNCGGGGATAATTGAAAAACATATTGACGACTTGGGGGGGCACGCCGCGCTGGTTGAAAGACTTGATAGAGCGCTGATCGCTGATCTGCCGCTTTCGGCGCGTGATGGTGGTTTGATCGCTCCGGGGTATAATCATGAACTTGATGAATGTATTGCCATGCGTGATCAAAGCCGCCAGCTTATTGCCGGCCTCCAGAAAAAATATTGTGAGGCTACCAATATTCCTTCGCTGAAAATACGCAATAACAATGTGTTGGGTTTTTATATCGAAGTTACCCCATCCAATGCTGAAAAGGTCTCACTTGAGGCTGGCTCTCCATTCATTCTCCGACAGACGCTCGTTAGCGCAATTCGCTTTAGTACGCTGGAACTGGGGGAGTTGGAGGGAAAAATAAGGCGTGCGGCGGATCAGGCCCTGGACCTAGAAATCAAAATTTTTAAAGAATTAGTTACTCTTGTGGTGGAAAGCAGAGATAAAATCGCATTGGCGGCCCATGCCCTTGCTCTGCTAGACACTATTTCGGCCTTGGCTAGTCTCGCAGCAGAGAAGCATTATGTTAGGCCAACTATTGATGACAGCCTAACATTTGAAATTTGTGATGGTAGGCACCCTGTCGTGGAGAGGGTATTAACCGAAACCTTTTCTAAAGCATTCGTTGCAAATGATTGTGACCTTGAAAAAGCTAATCGCCTATGGTTGCTGACAGGGCCTAATATGGCGGGGAAGAGTACATTCCTGCGGCAGAACGCGTTAATAGCGATCATGGCGCAAATGGGCTCTTTTGTTCCTGCATCCGCCGCCCATTTAGGCGTTGTTGATCGCGTTTTTAGCCGGGTGGGTGCTGCCGACGATCTCGCTCGTGGGCGCTCTACTTTTATGGTTGAAATGATTGAGACCGCGACAATTTTGAACCAAGCAAGTGAAAGATCGTTGGTTATTCTCGATGAGGTCGGTCGTGGGACTGCAACCTTTGATGGATTGTCGATAGCTTGGGCGGCATTGGAACATATTCACAACGTAAATAAATGCCGCGCACTTTTTGCGACTCATTATCATGAATTGACGGCCCTCGGAACGCGTCTATCCGCCATGCGGTGTCATACAATGCGGGTTAAAGAATGGAAGGAAGACGTTGTTTTTTTGCATGAGGTAGTCCCTGGGTCAGCTGATCGTTCTTATGGTATTCATGTTGGCCAACTGGCAGGTCTGCCCAAATCGGTCATTGGCCGTGCTGAGGAAATACTTGCGGTTTTGCAGTCCGGTGAGCAGGCACGGGTGGTGACGCATCTAGGAGATGAACTGCCATTATTCCAGAAACAAAAACTCGCTCCTGAGCCAAAAAAAAATTCATCCAAAGTCGCTAAAACATTGGCGGCGACTAACCCTGATATGGTAACGCCCCGAGAGGCGCTGGAGCTTTTGTATCAGTTAAAATCTCTGCTTGATGACTAATTAATAAATTGAGAATTAGTGAACTATTCGTTCGATTTATATAGCCGCTTGTGCTAGGGATAATAATAATTCTAAAAATGATGTGACCGGCTTCATGGGCACCATTACTAAACAGCGCGACATCATTAATATCAGCTTCATGCATGCTGCTTTAGTTGATCAGCTTGAAGAAGAAGCGCCACCTAACTCCGTTCGCCAAGTATTGTTAGCAATAATGCGGGAGGCGTTGAATAATGGTCGACAGGAGATCAGAAGGCGTTTTGAGAATGATAGTCGCCTTGGTGAAGCGACTATCCACGCAAATGCATTCTTAATCGATCAACTTCTGCGGTTTGCTTTTGAAATTACAACTACACGCGTTTATCCGACAGCTGAGCCAACGGAATCCGAACAAATTTCCATAGCCGCTGTGGGAGGCTATGGGCGCGGTGAAATGGCACCATACTCCGACATCGATTTGTTATTTTTATTACCTTATCGCTTAACCCCGCGGGTTGAGCAAATTATTGAATCGATACTTTATTTGCTTTGGGATCTAGGTTTAAAAGTAGGACATGCTACACGAACCATTGATGACTGTATCCGACTTTCGCATGGCGATATTACCATACGAACATCTATTCTGGAGGTAAGGTTTGTCGACGGCAATCGTAAGCTATTTAATAATTTACGCCAAAAATTTCGGGAAGAGATTATAGCAGACACATCGCTTGCCTTTGTGGAGGCTAAGCTGAGTGAGCGAGACGCCCGGCATCACAGGATGGGTGGCTCACGTTATGTGCTTGAGCCTAATATTAAAGACGGCAAGGGTGGACTGCGCGATCTACAAACTCTTTTCTGGATAGCGAAATATTTATTCCAAGTTGATTCCGTCAACGATCTGATTAGAGAGGGGGTTTTGACGCCGCCAGAGGCGAAAAGCTTTGCGCGTGCAGAGGTTTTTTTATGGACGGTTCGTTGCTGTCTGCATTATTTCACTGGGCGTTCAGAAGACCGCCTTACATTTGATCTCCAAACAGAAATTGCCAAAACGCTTGGATATAAAGATCATGCCGGGTCGCGCGCTATCGAACGGTTCATGAAGCATTATTATCTTACGGCAAAGGAGGTCGGTGATTTAACGCGAATTTTTTGTGCTGCATTGGAGTCTGAAGAACGGCGCAGTTTGCCCTTAGCATTTGTGAATTGGGATTGGTTGCGTCGTGATATCGAGGGGTTTCCGGTTCAGCGTGGACGACTTTCTGTATCGTCGAGTAACGAATTTAAAGAAAACCCGGTGCGAATATTAAAGCTTTTCCATGTGGCGCAAAAACGGAACATTGATATTCATCCTAATGCCCTAAAGCTTGTAACGAGAAATCTACGTAGGATAGATACCATTCGGAACGATGCAGAGGCCAACCGACTTTTCCTTGAAATGCTTATGTCGTCTAGAGGAGCGGAGGCGACGCTTCGTCGTTTAAACGAGGCCAGTGTTTTTGGCCGGTTTGTTCCCGATTTTGGCCGTGTGGTTGCGCAGATGCAGCATGACATGTATCACGTTTATACGGTTGATGAACATACAATTTTCGCCATTGGAATTCTTCATGGCATCGAGCAGGGCAAATATCGGGATGATATGCCGGTTGCTACTGATGTAATTCAAAAAATTAGCTCCCAGCGAGCCTTGTTTGTAGCGTTGTTTTTGCACGATATTGCAAAGGGCCGTGGCGGTGATCATTCGATTCTTGGGGCGGAAGTTGCAGAAGCGTTATGCCCACGTCTTGGCCTGTCTGCCGAGGAAACCGAAACAGTAGCTTGGTTAGTTCGTCATCACTTATTGATGAGCCGGATTGCATTTCATCGTGATCTTGCTGATCCTAAGAGCATCCGAGATTTTGCCAATATAGTTCAGTCTCTCGAACGTCTTAGACTTCTAATGCTTCTAACAGTCGCTGACATTAGAGCGGTAGGGCCTAGTGTTTGGAATAATTGGAAAGCTTCTTTAATACGCGAGTTGTATTTTGCTACGGAAGCTCAGTTGTCAGGGGGACACGAAGCGACGGGGCGCGAAGTTAGAATAGAGGGTGCAAAGTTAGCCGTTCGCGAACGTTTGGAGAATTGGGGGGAGGAAGAAAAGGGACGATTTGTTGCTCTTGGATACCCTTCCTATTGGCTTTCGATTGATACTGAAACCCATTTACGGCATGCGGAACTTGTCCGAAAGGCAGAGGAAACCGACGAAGCACTCGTTTTAGACGTACGTATTGAGGACAAAATCGATGTCACTGAAATAACGATTTATACCGCGGACCATCCTGGTTTATTTTCGCGTATAGCAGGAGCGATGGCTGTATCGGGGGCAAATATTGTTGATGCTAAGATTTTTACGATGACCAACGGTATGGCCCTTGATATCTTTTCGATTCAGGATTCTAGAGGAAAAGCTTTCGTCGAGACATCTTCGCTTACTCGACTTAAAGCACATATTGAAAGAACTCTAACTGGAGAAATAAATGTTTCTGAGGAGTTGGATAAGGCGCCTCTATTATCACTCCGAACAAGCGTCTTTAAAGTGCCCCCGCGGGTTTTGATAAACAACTCAGCCAGCCTGACACATTCTTTGGTAGAAATTAATGCCCGGGACAGGGCCGGTTTATTACATCAAGTCACTCGGGCCCTAACGCAAATTGGTTTGCAAATTTCCAGCGCATTGGTCACGACGTACGGTGAAAGGGCAGTGGATGTTTTCTACGTAAAAGATACGTTTGGGATGCAGGTTACCCATGAAGAGAAGCTTGCCCAAATTCGGAAGTCGGTCCTTGGGGTAATTATAGAGACGGAAGGCGTGTCCGATCAAATGGTAGTATAGGCAAAATTTAAGCTTTTTCTTCCTCTCGTACTAAATATCCTCTAAATGTCGCACCTATGGTGCTTTTAAGATCTATAATTACCGTAAGTAGCTTTACATTTCTGAGCCGAATATTTGGTTTTATCCGAGATATGTTGGTTGCTGCTTATCTGGGGGCGGGCCCGATAGCCGACGCTTGTTTTATCGCTTTTAAAATGCCCAACTTTTTTCGTCGTCTGTTCGCGGAAGGCGCTTTTAACGCGGCCTTTGTTCCACTCTTTTCGGCAAAATTAACTGATGAAGGGAAATCCTCTGCTTTGCATTTTGCTGGTGCGGTAATGTCGATCATGACAACCTTTCTGATAATTTTCGTTATAATTTTTCAGATTGCGATGCCTTGGTTGATGTATATTTTTGCACCAGGATTTGCAGATAATCCCGAAAAATTTGGGCTTGCTATTGATCTAACAAGGGTAACCTTTCCCTATCTTTTGTTTATCTCGCTTGTATCATTACTTGGCGGTGTTCTGAATTCACTGGGGCGCTTTGCAGCTGTAGCGGCGACCCCAATAATTTTAAATTTAATTCTGATAGGGGCACTACTTTTAGCTACCCCATACTTACCAAGCGCTGGCCACGCATTTGTTTGGGGTGTTTTCTTGGCCGGAGTCGTAGAATTTTTATGGTTAGTTTATGCGTGTCACCGTGAAGGTTTTGCGTTGTATTTAAAAAAACCAAGACTTTCGCCTGAAGTTCGCCGACTTCTTAAGCTCATGGTCCCGGGGGCTATAGGGGCAGGCGTTTTGCAAATTAATCAATTGGTGGACGTTGTTATCGCTTCCCTTTTGTCAACGGGGGCCATATCATTTTTATACTACGCCGACCGTGTTCATCAACTTCCGCTGGGTGTTGTTGGGGTTGCGATTGGCACGGCCCTGCTACCAATTCTATCTCAGCAAATTCGTGCAGGCGACGATAAGAGCGCACTTTACAGCATGAATCGTGCGATAGAAGTAGCACTTCTTTTGACGCTTCCTGCCGCTGCGGCGTTGTTGGTGATTGGTGAGCCGATCGTAAGTATTCTTTTTGAGCGAGGCGCATTCGATGCTGCTGCTACGCTAGCGACAACGCAAGCATTGATGGCATATTCAGCTGGTTTGCCGGCATACGTTTTTATTAAGGTTCTTGCGCCAGGGTTTTTTGCGCGCCAGGACACCAAGACCCCGGTTAAGATCGCAATCGTCTGTGTCGTTTTGAACCTAGGCCTAAATCTGATTCTCATGCAAATTTTTGCACATGTTGGTATTGCCATGGCAACGGCAATTTCGGCATGGGTAAATGCAGCGTTTCTTTTTAGCTTCTTGCGTAAACGAGGGCAGTTTCAGACTGACGCGAGGCTTCGGAATAAAGCCTGTCGTATCTTCCTGGCCACTTTGGGGATGGCTGGTGTGCTCGGGGTTCTGCATGCCGCCTTTCAAGGTTTTTATGATGTTGGTCAGGTCACTCGAATAGGTTTTCTTGCTCTACTCGTTTTGGCAGGATTTGTGGTTTATTCTATCCTTATTTTATTGTTTCGTGCTGCAGCAATAAATGATTTCAAGTCTCTGTTGCGCCGGCAGGAAACCGATTAAATGCCGTCCGCTTGACCGCAAGGGTTAATAGCGGGATAACCCGGCCCGACAAGGGAGGAAAGTTTATGGCGCGCGTTTTTTCAGGGGTACAACCGACGGGGAATCTGCATTTGGGAAACTATCTCGGTGCTATCCGAAATTTTACCCGATTACAGGACGACAATGAGTGTCTTTATTGTGTTGTCGATATGCACGCAGTAACGGTATGGCAGGACCCTAAAGTTTTAAAGAATAATACGCGTGAAGTAACCGCAGCTTTTCTTGCCTCCGGAATCGATCCAAAAACTCATATTGTTTTCAATCAAAGCGGTGTTCCACAACATGCCGAAATTGCGTGGATATTCAACTGTGTCGCTCGAGTAGGTTGGCTCAACAGGATGACCCAGTTTAAAGAAAAAGCTGGAAAACATCGTGAGAATGCAAGTGTGGGTTTGTATGTTTACCCCAATCTGATGGCTGCAGACATTTTGGCCTATAAGGCAACGCATGTGCCAGTTGGCGAGGACCAAAAACAACATCTTGAATTGGCACGTGATATTGCGCAAAAATTTAATAATGATTTTGGGGTAGAACAATTTCCAATTGTTGAGCCACTGATTCTAGATTCAGCGGCACGGGTAATGAGCCTACGTGACGGGAGAAAAAAAATGAGTAAGTCTGGTGCTTCTGACTATTCCCGTCTCAATTTGAATGATGATGCTGACACCATCGCTCTAAAGATCAGAAAAGCACGTACAGACTCTGAACCCGTCCCTGACGGCTCCCCAGAATCTGGTGATCGTGTGTCGCGGCCGGAGGCTTTTAATCTGCTAGAAATTTATGCGGCACTGGCTGATCAACCGATTTCTCAAATTCAAAATGAATTTGGTGGACAGCAATTCTCCCAATTTAAAGAGGCTTTAGTTAATTTAGCAGTCGAAAAACTTGGGCCTATAGGAGCGGAGATGCAACGTTTTGGAGTTGATCCAAAATACATTGACTCGGTCTTGTTTGATGGTGTTGAGCGGGCCCGTTCTATCGCTGAGCCTATTAGGGATGAGGTGCACGAGATTATGGGTTTTCTAAGAGGCTAGTCTATTTAAATTGGCTTAAAACACCAGTTTTGGATATCTATTATGGTTGTTGCCGGCAGCTCGACTTTGGGGAATTTTAACTCTTTGCACTAGTAACAGGCTTGAAACTCTCGCCATGAGTATCAGGATATGCGCATTTTTTGGATTTAAAAACCTTAATAATTCCGCATCCAAAACAAAACACTTCTTTTGCTGAGAAACAACAGCTTGTGACTTTCGGCAAAATAGTTTTTAAAAAGGGGCTTGAACTTAGCACCTTCATAAACGATCTATATAGGCCATCTGGCGTTTGGGGGGTCCTGAAACTTTATTAATGTTTTGGTTAAGGCAAAAAAATTTATAATGCAAGGTTGAGGAAAACCAGCGTTTTCGGGGAGATTATGATATGTCTAAAGTTGCGTGGGTGAGGGTTTGGCGCGCCCTAGCTTTTGAGCGGGCAGCGTTGGTATTTACCATTTTGAGCGTCGGGATACTTTATGTCCTCGTTTCATTCAAACTTGGATCTATGAATTTACAATCTGAAAAGCAGAAAAGATATTCAAATTCTGCCCAGCCCAGCCTAATTTCCCAAACAAACTGGCAAACGGAAATGCGATCGAGCGGGTGGCCCTTTGTTCAGCCCATTGCTGTAACTTCGAACGCACCAACTCAAAGAATAAAAAATGTTTTTGATCAAATTGGGTATAGGTTGGAGAATGTGCGTTGGTACCACGAAGTTCCGCGCGTCTTTCTGACGACTTTGCCAAAAGATTTACCGAAACTACGTGAACCAGCAGAACGGAAAAATGTATTCATCATGATGATGCTTCCATTGGTTCTCCACACAAACGAACTTATTTTGCATACTAGAGACAAACTACGAACTTTGATGCTTTTAAAAGAATCTGGGAAAACACTAACGGAAAAGGACCAAAGGTTTCTTGAAAGTGTAGCCAGTAAATATGGTTTAGAGACTCCTAATTTAAAAAAACTAATAAAGCGTGTTGATATTATTCCCCCATCACTGGCATTGGCGCAGTCAGCCGAAGAAAGTGGCTGGGGAACTTCACGCTTCGCCCGCGAGGGGAACGCTTTATTTGGACAACGGACCTGGCGCAGCGCGACGGGCTTGGTCCCCAAAGAGCGCGAAGACGGAAAAACGTTTAAGGTAAGAGCTTTTGACCATTTGCTCGACGGGGTAAAAGCTTATGCCCACAATTTAAATGTAAATACTTTTTATAAAGACTTTCGAGAAAAGAGAGCAGCAATGCGTGATTCCAATAGTAGCTCTCTTGAGGGCCTTAAATTGGCTGCAACTCTTTTGCGCTATTCTGAACGTGGTTCAGAATATATTAAGACAATTGAGAAAATCATTAGAATAAACAGCCTTTCTATTTTCGATGAAGCGCGGTTATTAAATAAATCAGGTCGTACAAGAAATGATTTGACGGCGAAACCTAGAAGCCCCGACACTTAATTATGACGTCATTGTGGAACTAGGAATTGCATTCCTAGCCATCGCCATCGGCCATTTTTTTCCGGTAGTGTGCAATTTAATCTTGTTCGGCCAGGGCGAAATGCTCTCGGCGCCCGGGCTTCAATTCGACGTTCGCCCAGCCTTTCAATACGTATCTTTCCAAACCCCGTCGCATAGCAGGCAAGTTGCGATAGATTCTTGGTAGAGGTTCCATCGAACGTAAAACCAAATAGCGGAGGATTATTTTGATCCTTCAAGTATGGATCTGTAGGCATTAAATCGCTCACTTTAAGAGGTAGAGATCTAATGGCTAACCGGAACCGCCTAATTCCACCATAGGTTTCGTTGAAGGTGAAACGGGGCAAATAAAAAAAGTCTGAATTTTCGTAAATTGCTCCGGAATGTTGGCCAAAACCCGTTGTGAATCCAGCCGCACGAACCACCTCATTGACGGCTAGACTATATTCACCATAGGGGTAGGCAATCATTTTAGGTGTAATCCCAAGTTCTGCTTTGAAACGTGAGGCAGAAGCTTTCAGGTCGGCCAAGTTTTGTTTTGCCGAGTTTAGCGGCATATGAAGGTGGGAAGCTGTTTGGCTACCGATTGTAACACCCGCTTTAACCATTTCGCGCAATTGATCCCATGACATATAGCCCCTTCCCTTGCGATCTAGAGGGTTAGTGGCGACGAATAGGGTTACCGGAAAATTTGCCGCTCGCAGCATTGGCCACCCAACTTTGTATACAGAAAGGAAGGCGTCATCGATGCTAATACCTATAGTTTTTTTTGTGAATTTTTTACCACTCCGGATCGTTGCGAGAATTTCTGGAATTGGTTTGATACTATAGTCGCCGTCTCGTAACTCTTCCAAATGCGCCTTGAACTGCTCTATTGTTGTATTTGTCGTAGGGTAACGGCTCTCAGCAAAACGATGATACATTAAAATCACCGCGGATCCGGCAGCGAGCGCTCGTCCAGATGGTAGCATTGAAGAAAAGGTGTAGAGAATTAAAAATATGTACCACTTGCTGCGGCCTATTAGGGTAAACATTTCAGAAAACCAACCCGTGTCGAAAAAAGTATATTTTTATGCCAGGTTTTTAAGTCAATTTCGATAGTCTTTATTGTCAAAAATCAGTTCTATGTTCGTGCCATCATTGGTTCTGGAATTTCCGTGTCGTTGATTAGTGGATATTTTTGTGCATTGAAAAGCTGATAATGCCACCACTCATTGCGATAAAAGTCCCATCCAGCTTGGGTCATTATACCAAGGAGTATCAGACGATTCTGCTGTGCGATTTTTGAAATTTGATTGTTTCCGTGATGAGATTTAGGTGTGAAGTCATCGAACGCAGTACCCATTTCGAGGGGTTTGCCATCAGGTGTAGTCAAGGTAAGGTCAACTGCTACCCCTCTCGAGTGTGGCGAACCCCGCCTTGGGTCGGCAAGAAAGAAGGGGTCGGGAGTGTGGTTCCATAAAACCCATTGCGCTTCCGATGGACGGAAGCCATCGAAAATGCGGATTCGGTAACCAAGATTTTCTGCACTTAAAATAGCATCTTTAAGAGCTTTTGCTGCGTCAATATGGAGATAGCAAATTGCGTTCTCATATACTGGTTTGCCAGTAAAATTTGTCGCGGTAGCATAGGCAAGAGATATATCAGCGCCAAATTCAGGAACTGTAATCTTGATGAGGTCCATTGGTATCCGATCTTTTTAAATGTTATTAAATATCTATTCTTCTATTAAACAAACCGAATCGGAAGATGAAGGTACTCGGAATAGACACCGCTATTGGCGCTTGCTCGGCCGCTGTTTGGGAGCAAACGGTCAAAGCCAGCAATCAAAAAATTATGTCTAGAGGACATGTCGAAGAGCTAGTTCCGATGGTTAAACAGACTCTTCAAAAGTCTGGTTTAAACTTCGATCAATTGGATCTAATTGCGGTGACAATTGGACCGGGGTCATTTACTGGTTTGCGGACGGGCTTGGCGGCTGCTAAAGGATTGGGGCTGGCATTAAACATACCAGTTCACGGTGTCACCACGCTTGAAGCCATAGCATTTGCCGCAAAGCGCGAACGGTTTTTAAAAAAGAAGACTCCAATTGTTGTCGTTCTCGAATCCAACCGTAACGAAATTTTTCATCAGCAATTTGATGAGAATGCCATAAACCAAAGTGAAGCAACGGCTATGTTGGAAAGTCTTATTATTAGAAAATTACCGAAAGGACCGTTCTGTTTGTGTGGTGATGCGGCGGAAAGGGTCCTGACTGCTTTGCCGCAACCCGAGCACGGAAAAATTATTCATTTGACAGCAATAAAACGGCCTATGGCCGAGGATGTTGCAGAAATCGCAGCACGCCGCTTTGCGCGACCAATAATTGCAGAGCCTCTTTATATTCATCTACCGGCGGCAAAGATTCCAGTATCTGGCGGAAGGTCTCGACCGTGAAAATAACGAATACTGTAGAGACATTGAGGGCAGTGGACATAGAACTTGTCGCAAAGATACACGCTACGTGTTTTTATGATGCGTGGGGACCCTCTATGATTCGCCAGGTTCTCGATATGCCGGGAACTTTCGCTCTCATTGTGCGGCGAAAAAACTATAGTTCGATAATTGGTTTTGCTCTTGCGCGGATAGTAGCGGATGAATGCGAGTTATTATCTCTCGGCGTAGAATCAGAATATCGGGCAAATGGGGCGGGATCACTCCTTTTGACCGCTACTATGGCGAGGGCAACGTTAGAGCGTGCGAGGTGGTTTTTTTTAGAGGTCGCAGAAGATAATGACGTCGCGTTGCGGCTTTATAGGGCGCATGGTTTAGCCAGGGTAGGATATCGACTGAATTATTATGATAATGCCGATGGCACCAAAACCAATGCTCTTACGATGCGTTGTCAATTGCCTGAGTAATTAGACCTGTAGTTAGTTCTTATGGATTGTGAGCAGGTGGACGATGTTATCTCCAGATTTGCTATCCTGTTCTTCGGGTTCGATTTTTAGCACAGTATGACCAAGCTCCCGGACGGATGCAGGTACATTTTCGATCGGTTCCGCCCCTACAAGACGTATTTCCGCGTTTTCGCCGGAGGACATTTTTTCAATCAACAGGCGAGTCTTCACGAAGGTCATTGGGCAAACATCCGCCGTAATATCAAGAAAGTGTTTTTTTTCTATTGTCATAATGCCCTAATAGCAAAAATTTTATTTTATTGTCTACATAATGCAATGTAGATAAGCTACAAAGTTTTGAGACTGAATAAGAATTAAAAAATATTAATTTACATGTCCATTTTTAAGAAATTTCCGCTATAGTATAAGTATGAAAAATCAAAGCAGAGTCGCGGAAGGTATTCCCCCCCTATCAAACATTGAAAATTCTTGTATTGAGAAGGGTATGAAAATGACTGATCAACGCCGTGTTATCGCGCGGGTGTTGTCCGATTCCACCGATCATCCAGATGTTGAGGAGGTTTATCATAGGGCGTCTGAGTTGGACCCTAAGATCAGTATAGCCACCGTTTATCGTACACTTAGGCTCTTTGATATTGCCAATATTATAGACCGTCACGATTTTGGTGACGGTCGTGCCCGGTATGAAGTTTCAGCAGACGGTTCACATCACCATCATCTAATTGATATGAAAACTGGTGATGTTCTGGAGTTTGAGAATGAAGAACTCGAAGAAATAAAAAAGAGTATTGCGCATGAACTGGGATACCGGTTGGTTGGTGAAAGATTAGAGCTCTATGGAGTTTCCCTTGAATCAGATCAAGACGTTCTTGACAAAAACGACGCGAGCTAATCGTTCAAAAAGCTTTTCCGGACCGTAAATACACATTCTTTATTCCTATCGATTGGGAGAGGCTTCGCGTTGTTGGCAGGAGAATGGTTGAATGTTATTGGGGGAGTAGCGAGGGTACTTAGGAAAAATTTTCCAATAAGCGCTGGAAATTTGATCGTCCGTTTAGCCTGAGGAGATTGCCCCCGCACAGTCATTACACTATCGGGTGTTTTATGAAGAGATGGATGCCAACCGTTCTCTTGAAATTAAACTGGTTCGATTTGACCTCGACCGTTTCGATGAAATCTGTGACCATTTGCTGGTTATCTGCGAGGATCGGGGGAATTTGCCGTGTGGCGCTGTTGGCACCTATAAAATTTTGCGTCAACGTGCAGCCATATAAAATGGTGGGTTTTATTCGTCGGATGAATTTGATTTGGCAGCCCTATTTGATTTTGAGGGAGAGGTTGTGGGGCTTGGACGCTCATGCGTAGATCCTGAATATCGGAGCAGACCAACGATGCAGTTGCTCTGGCAGGCAATAGCTTCTCACGTTCATCGCCATAAAATCGATGTCCTTTTTGGTTGCGTAAGTTTTATAGGGACAGAAATTGAAAACATGAAGTTGCCGTTTTCTAACTTTTATCATTATCACCTGGCCACCGCAGAACTGTGTCCCCAAGCGGTGAATTGTCGTTTTGTTGAGTTAAATAGATTACTTAAAGATGATATAAACCCCAGTTTTGCTTGGAAAAAATTACCCTCGCTTATTAAGGGCTATTTTCGCCCAGGTGGCTTTGTCGGCGATGGCCCAGTTGTGGATTCACAATTTAATACTGCGGATATTGCTATAATTGTTAAAACTAATCTTATAACCAAAGAATTATTTTTGGCATTATGAACGCTCTGAAAACTGGTCATTCGTTTGACAACCGATTAAGTTCGCCCATTCGGGCGGCGCTTCGGCTTGTTGCTTATATAGTTTTGACTACTGTTCTTTTGCCAATCCAGATACTGGCTGTTTTGTCTTGTACAAGGCTTTCTAAATTCACGCCCATAATTTATCATAGGATCTGTGCATGGATTTTTGGTTTCCAAATTAGGACCTACGGAAGCCCTTCACAAACCCATCCGACATTGTTTGTATCCAACCATGTGAGTTACATGGATATTACTGTTTTAGGATCTTTATTAAATGCCTCATTTATTGCTAAGGCGGAAATTTTAAAATGGCCCCTTTTCGGCCAGCTCGCTAAACTAAATCGCACAGTTTTTGTTCAAAGGCGA
>PBOV01000044.1 GCA_002724505.1 Rhodospirillaceae bacterium
TTTATTCACGGCGTCATGAATACGGATAATATGACGCTATCTGGAGAAACCATAGATTATGGTCCTTGCGCCTTTATTGATGAGTATGACCCTAATACGGTTTTTAGCTCGATTGATAGGATGGGCAGATACGCGTTCGCAAATCAACCTCAAATTGCTCAATGGAATTTAACAAGATTGGCTGAGGCACTGCTGCCTTTGATCGACCCCGATCTTGATAAATCCATTCAACTCGCTGAAGAAAATTTAAATTTATTTTTAAAGCTATATGAAGATAAGTTTCTAAATATGATGCGGCAAAAACTGGGGCTATTTGGAGCCCAAAAAGGTGATCATAAACTTGTAAGTGATTTACTTGATTGGATGCACAAAAATAACGCGGATTACACTAACACATTTCGTCACTTAGCCGAGCAGAAAGAGACAACTCACGAAATTTATAAGAGCAAAATATTTGTGGAATGGAATAAACGTTGGAGGGCTCGGCAAGAGCAAAATAAAATGCCAGTTAAAGCCGCCTTGAACCTGATGGAAAAGACAAATCCAGCGGTTATTCCCCGTAATCACAATGTTGAGATGGTGTTAGATTCCGCCCACGAAGGAAATCTAGATCCACTACATAACTTGCTCCGAATAATCAAGAATCCCTATAAAGGTGGTCCACACCTACAAAACTACCAGTCGCCACCCAGTCCGAGTCAACGCGTGTATCAAACTTTCTGCGGAACATAAGCAGACCTATTCGCTATCCAGGATGTAGGACATTGGGTCTCGAATGAGGCCGGTAATTTAAGACGATTAGACCCGATTGCCATTTTTGGCCTAAAAAGCAGTTTCTTAAAAGCCGCGTAACCCATTTTATTTAATTTTTTTAAGGGGTTAATGGTGCGCCCGGCAGGATTTGAACCTGCGACCAATTGATTAAAAGTCAACTGCTCTACCGGGCTGAGCTACGGGCGCCCGATTAATAACCGTTTAAAACTTCAGCGGCGGCGCACAATATGTGGGGTGCCGCACCTGGTCAATAGAAAGCTCGAAAAATCACTACCTTTTCTTAGCCTTTGCTTCTAATTGTTCGCGGACCCGAGGCGAAACAAACTGTCCCACATCGCCACCAAGAACTGATATTTCCTTTACTAATCTAGACGCTATAAATTGATGCCGGTCAGAAGCCATCAGGCAGACGGTTTCAACATCGGGCGCCAACTTCGCATTCATACTGGCCATTTGAAATTCATAATCAAAATCAGATACAGCTCGTAAACCTCGAATAATAACACTAGCGTTATTATTTTTAGCAAAGTCGACTAAAAGTTTGTCGAAACCAAGAACTTCAATTCTTTGTCCCACCTCACCCATATCCAAGGCTTCCAGCTTAACCATCTCAAGGCGTTCTTCCAAAGAAAACAGAGGAGCTTTGCCAATATTGATTGCCACCCCCACCACAAGCTTGTCCAGCATTCTAGCTGCTCGTTGAATTACGTCAGTATGTCCATTTGTAATTGGATCGAAAGTGCCGGGATAAATTCCAACTAAAGGATCAGACATTTTCTTCTCCATCTGTTTGAATTTTTTTATTTTGGCCTTCTTCTTGTTCTACTTCAGAATCAGAATCCGAGTTGTTTTCAACGGGTTTTATTTCACCTGTCACTCCATTATCGTCAATTTTTTCCTCATTATCGACCTCGGGCAAACGACTAACAGAAACAACATTTTCTTTGTCTGCAACACGGAATACAATCACACCCCGCGTCGATCTCCCCGCAATTCGAATTTCATCGATACCTGTTCGAATCATCTGACCACTATCGGTAACTAACACTAATTGATCTTGATCCATAACAGGAAATGAAGCGACAACACTATTATCTTTGACCGAGAGATCTATGTTAGCTATGCCCTGCCCACCCCTTTTGCGAACGGTATATTCATATGATGAGGTTCGTTTNCCGTAGCCGTTAGCTGCAAGGGTAAGAATAAATTCATCCATCNTTACCATTTCGGAATAGCGTTCGTTGGAAAGNGTAAAAGTCTCTATATNTTCNGTNCTGTCCGTCTCTTGGTCTTGGACCTCGTCGTTGTCCATACGCTCAGCCCGACGACGTCGGAGATAAGCGTCACGTTCTTCTATTGAGAAGGAACCATGATTTAGTGTCGACATCGACATGACGTTATCGCCGGCTGCCAATTTAATACCACGAACACCACTCGACGCACGCCCAGCGAATAAACGGACATCAGTAGTTGGAAAGCGGATGCACTTTCCTTTTGCGGTGGAAAGCAGGATATCCTGATTAGAATCACAGACGGAAACACCAACCAAATGATCACCATCGTTAAGTTTCATAGCGATCTTGCCATTAGCCATCACGTTAACAAAATCGCTAAGCTTGTTGCGACGTACTGAACCACTCGCAGTCGTGAACATTACATCTAATTCTTCACAGGCTGTTTCATCCTCTGGTAACGGCATTAGAGTTGTAATTGTCTCGCCTTCGTCAAGAGGGAGTAGGTTAACTAGAGCTTTGCCACGAGCCTGCGGCGTTCCCAGGGGAAGCTTATAAACCTTTAGCTTGTAAACCATGCCGCGAGAGGAGAAAAATAGGACCGGTGTATGGGTGTTGACTACATAGACGTTAGAAACGAAATCTTCGTCGCGGGTTGCCATTCCTGACCTCCCCTTACCCCCGCGACGCTGCGCTCGGTAAGTGGAAACAGGCACGCGCTTGATGTAGCCGCCATGAGTTACGGTCACGACCATATCCTAACGTTGGATCAGGTCTTCAATGTAAGCTTCAAATTCAGATTCATCGATAGTCGTGCGCCGATCGTCAGAAAACTTTTCTTTAACTTCGGTAATTTCTTCTCTTAAAATTTCTCTAACTTTTTCACGTGAGGCTAAGACCCCCAAATATTCTTTAATTTGAGTCGCTAAACCCTCTAATTCTTCGGCAATTTTGCCGCGTTCAAGCCCTGTCAATCGCTGTAAGCGCAAGTCAAGAATAGCTCGCGCCTGAACTTCAGAAAGTTGATATTTTGCATCCACGACACCGCGACCGGGTTCGTCTATAAGCTCTATGAGAGATGTGACATCACCAGCTGGCCACGGGCTTTCCATGAGCTCTTCTCGGGCAGTAACCGGATCAGGTGCCGCCCTAATGAGGGCAATAACCTTGTCAATATTTGCAACAGCAATTGCGAGGCCCACCAAAACGTGCGCCCGATCTCGTGCCTTGTTAAGCTCATAAATAGTTCGCCGCGTAATTACCTCTTCACGGAAGGCAATAAAGGCGGCCAAAACATCCCGAACGTTCATTTGTTCTGGGCGTCCGGCATTAAGCGCGAGCATATTTATGCCAAAACTCGATTGCAGCGGTGTGTAACGGAATAATTGATTAAGCACAACCTCAGACATCGCATCTCGTTTAATCTCGACAACGACACGAACCCCATCACGATCAGATTCATCGCGAATATCCGATATACCTTCTATTCGTTTGTCGCGGACCATTTCGGCCACGCGTTCAATCATCCGGGATTTGTTTACCTGATAGGGAATCTCAGTGATAACAATTGCTTCACGATCTTTACGAATTTCTTCAACGTGGGTCCTTCCTCGGATAACTACGGAACCCCGCCCTGTATGATAGGCTTGATTAATTCCGCTGCGCCCCATAATCAGCCCACCGGTCGGAAAATCGGGACCAGGAATAATTTTAATGAGTTCATCTATCGTTAAATTGGGATTATCTAATAAGGCGCAGCATCCATCTATAACCTCCCCCAAATTGTGCGGTGGGATATTGGTAGCCATGCCAACCGCAATACCACCAGCACCATTAACCAAAAGGTTTGGAAAGCGCGCCGGTAGAACTGTGGGTTCATGAATAGTTTCATCATAGTTGGCTTGAAATTCGACGGTATCCCGATCTATATCTTCAAGCAGCTCTTCTGATGAGCGATCCAATCGGACTTCCGTATAGCGCATTGCCGCCGCACGATCGCCATCCATTGAACCAAAATTTCCTTGCCCATCCACGAGCATGAGGCGCATAGAAAAATCCTGGGCCATCCGGACCATTGCGTCATAAATCGCAGTATCACCATGCGGATGATATTTACCCATAACGTCACCGACAACGCGTGCAGATTTGCGGTAGGCTCTATTCCAGTCGTAGCCCTCCTCCTTCATTGCATAGAGTATTCTGCGGTGAACTGGCTTTAGACCATCACGTACATCAGGTAGAGCTCTGCTCACGATTACACTCATCGCATAATCAAGATACGAAGACTTCATTTCATCTTCGATTGAAATCGGCGTTATATCGAAATGAGGCGGCTCTGGATTTACGGTTTCGGAGGTCAATTTATATTTGCCAGGCGATTAATTTATTATAAACAACCGCTAAAAATTTACGCCTGTTTAATTTAAAATTTATAACAGAAACNATAGAATCGGACAACCGACAGAACCCGCNTCCGTATGACTAATACTTTATAAAAAACAATGGGTTAGGTTTGTTTTATCANGGCAAAANNAAAAGGCNNCAANGCCTCTTGTTTTAANCTTATATGCCGCGGCTAAAAGGGAATCTCATCGTCTAAATCTTTACTCGTGCNCCCGCTAATTGCGCCACCAGTTTCAGTGGCATCCATCATTTCATTCCCGNCTGCATAATCGCCGCCACCNGCNGAGTCTCCGCGGCTTCCTAGCATGGTTAACTCACCTCGAAAACGTTGCAGTACGACTTCAGTTGAATATTTTTCCTGCCCCGACTGGTCCGTCCACTTTCTTGTTTGTAACTGCCCCTCTATGTAAACAGTCGAGCCCTTACGAAGATATTTTTGTGCTATCTCAGCGAGTTTTTCATTAAATATTACCACCCGGTGCCACTCGGTGCGTTCACGCCTTTCACCTGAATTCCGGTCACGCCAACTTTCTGAGGTTGCAATCGACATATTTACAACTGGATTACCGTCTTGCATGTTTCGGGTTTCGGGGTCCCGGCCAAGATTGCCGATTAGGATCACCTTATTTACACTTCCAGCCATAACTTCTTTACCTCCAACTCAAATAATTGAGTTAATATCATACCGGAAATAGGCTCAGACAACACCTACACATTAAAGATAACCATAGATATATTAGTTTTACCTAGCTCACATGAGAGAGCAGTGTAAAACTATGAAAAAAGGAGCTTCACTATGGGTACAGCTGGTGTCATTGGAGGCGTTTGCACCACCCATGCCCCTCAACTATGGACCCTCCCCGATTCGGAAGATCCCAACGTTGTAAAACGAGTTAAAGCTTTACTTGGTGATGTCGGTTGTAAACTTAAGGCGCTAAAGCCTGATATCTGCATCGTGATTGCTAACGATCACGCTCATCAGTTTTTGCTTCACTGCACCGCGAGTTTTACAATGCATATAGGTGCCGTTGCCGAAGGTAGTTTTGCCGGGCGAGATTATACATACCCGGTTGCCAGTGAGGCATCTCTGGATCTTCTTCGTTACGCCCAAAGAAATAACGTCGATCCTGCCTTCACCAGCAATGCGAAAATAGACTATGCGTTTGGCATTCCCCTTGATTTTACCGGAATAGACACTGTTCCTATTTTACCGATTTTTGTAAATGCTTACGTACCACCCCAGCCGTCTATGGAACGTTGCTTTTCATTTGGCCGCATACTCGGTGATGGGATCAAGGCCTTGGGGTTAAGAGCGGTAGTCGTATGTAGCGGGGGCCTTTCACACTATCCGGGTACCGAAAGGTACATGGATCCGGGTCCTGACGAAGAGTTTGATCGGCACTTCATGAGGATGATGGAGCGCGGCGAATTGCGTTACCTCCTGGCACTAGATGAAAAAAAATTAGATGAAACAGGCAACATAGAATTGCGTTGCTGGGGTGTCGCCGCTGGCATGATTGGAGAACGCGCGCCCGACGTCACAAACTTTGAGCCAACTTGGCATCATAATTACGGTACCGTTGCCTGGACAATGGAGCCTGAGCTTGACCACTTCAAGCCCCACTACCCATCAATTAATCCAAAGCGCGTTGTGTTATCCGAGGTTCTCCACAAACTTTCTATCGACGAGCCGGAACGAAAAAGATACCTCTCAAACCCATCGGACTATGCTGCCGCTATTGAAGATTTAAATGAAGAAGAACGTGAGGCCCTCATTACTTTGGATCAGTCCCAAATGATTGCTCTTGGAATACACCCATTCGTCTCTCACAGCTTCAGACGCGTACTAGAAAGGGCGGGTATTTTGCAGGCAGCGGCACCGCCGAAAGAAGAATAGCTACTAGCTGCGCCCTTCAGTACGGTCAAGGCGCCGATTATGGTAGCGCCAAAGGTTAGTAACAATTCGAGGATAAAGTATTGCTTCATCCTTTAAGCCAGTATTAACCTTCCATTGCCACTCCAGACCACTGGCACTCATAGCGAGCTGTTCTTTGCAAGCTTGTTCGATAGCAATTCCCATGATAACGCAATGCTCAATTGATGTACCACAGAAGGTAACGCCGTGATTACGCAAGAGCACGGCCCAGGCATCTCCTAAAGCGTCCGCCATTCCAGCTGCATCTTCCATATTTCGGACTAACGCTAGAGTTTTCTCAAACACCTCAACCTTACCCCCAAAATAAGATCCATTATGACCGATACCAACTAGTTTTTCGTTAGTAGCCGAAAGCAAGACACAATTCATTGGGTGAGTATGACCGACACAGTGGACGTCTGGCCGCGCTAACAAAACGGCTGCGTGGATGGGCCATTCTGAATGGCGATGTCCATTACTCCCATCGAGGACCTTTCCTTCCCAATCTATTAAATGGAGATCGCCAACCTCAACCTCATCCAATCCAATTTCCTGGCATTTCATCCATAGGCCACGCCCTTCCGGGTCACGCCAAGATAAATGCCCAAGGGTCGCCTCAAGATGGCCATTAGCCGCTACAATCCTGTAACCCCTTGCCAGGTTTTCTAAAGCCTTTGGAATATCGACATTTCTATTATCTGTCATCGTTGCCTCCACGCTTCGAATTTTTTCATTAGAATACCACCAAGACCAGCTAGAAAAATTCCAAAAGCACCTTAGACAAAAACCAAATTTCTATGTTTCAAATCAACATAGGCTTATTAAACATTCAGCTCTCCTAGATCATAGTTACATCTTACCTGCTAAAACTTTCAATCAAAAATATTAGTAACCCCCAAGAAAATTTTTAGGGTTTCCCTTTAAAAATGCGTCAATGGCCTCCACATATCCCTTAAAATAAGCTCCATAATTATTTGCTTCAACATATCCAAGGTGCGGGGTGATAACTGTATTTTTTAAGTGTCGAAAGGGATGGTCGACGGGAAGGGGCTCAACACTAAAAACGTCAATGCCAGCACCAGCAATTGTCTTGTTCTTAAGTGCATTAATTAGATCATCTTCATCAATTATCGGTCCTCTGGCAGTGTTAATAATGTAAGCTGTCGATTTCATCCGACTAAGATCCTCAGCTTTAAACATGCCACGTGTGCGATCGCTTAAAATCAAGTGGATTGTAAGAAAATCCGAATTAAGGAGTAGACCCTCTTTATCGGCTAACTCTACCCCGAATTCGTCGCACCGCTCCTTTGTTAGGTTTTCGCTCCACGCAATTACCTTCATGTCGAAGGCCTTTGCTATCTTCGCCATTCGGCTACCAAGATTACCTAGACCCGCTATCCCCAGTGTCTTTCCAGTAAGACATTCACCGATAGACTGTTGCCAACCCCCCGCCCGAATATTCGTATCCTCAGCCGGTATTTTTCTTGCTAAGGCAAGAATTAGTCCCCAGGCAAGCTCGGCTGTTGGCTTGCCCATGCTCTTAGTGCCACAAACAAATATATTATTTCTTTTTGCAGCCTCAACGTCGATCCCACGATTTCGCATCCCACTTGAAACAATTAACTTTAGTTTCGGAAGCCTTTCAATCAACGAACTTGTGAAGGGTGTCCGCTCGCGCATGGCGCAAATAATTTCAAAGTCTTGAAGCCGCCTCACAATCTCATCCTCATCAAAAAGATGGTCCGTAAAAACCTCTATTTGTGTTCGACCCGAAATTAATGACCAGTCAGCACTGGCTAGAGCGGTATTTTGATAATCGTCTAAAATTGCTACACGCATCACTCGTCTCCCAAAAGAATTTAGGTCATGATGGTTATGGAATCGTACTCTGACAATCCCGATTAATATAATGGAGGTCCAAATGTTATCGATGACAGGCAAAGTAATTTTAATAACCGGCGCGGGGTCGGGTTTGGGACAAAGCCACGCAGTCCTTTTTTCCAAATATGGCGCTGACATTATCATACAGGACGTTAATGGTGATGGAGCGGCAGAAACTGCTGAGATGGTTTCTGCCAACGGTGGCAAATCGCATGTTATGATTGGAGATGTGCGTGCCTCTGACGAATTTTCGGAAGGAGCTAAAATAGCTATGGCTAAACTTGGGCCTGTCGACGTGTTAATCAACAATGCCGGGATTAGCAGCCGTGGCCGGGCATTCGAGGAAATCGATGATGAAATAATGGCGGAGATGTTCGACATCAATATTAAGGGTGCCTATGTAGCAACTCGTTCAGTTCTAGCGGGAATGAAAGAACGCAAAGAGGGTCGCATAATCAATACGTCTTCTATTTTTGGAATGGCCGGAACCGCACAGGGATCCCATTATTGTGGCGCAAAAGCAGCGCTTATAGGTTTGACGAAAGCCTGGGCTAAAGAGTTTGCTCCCTGGAATATTTTAGTAAATGCCGTTGCCCCTGGATTTATTCCAACACCCATGACAAACAGACCAGGTAAGGATGCCCTTCGGGAAGCACGAATTGCCACGGTCCCATTAGGGCATGAGGGTGAACCTAATGATATCTCACATGCTGTTGTTTATTTTGCATCTGAAGGAGGAAAATATGTCACGGGACAAGTTCTAAGTCCGAATGGTGGTGTCGTCATTTAAAAGGAAAAACAATGATAATTGATACGCATATTCACGTATGGAGTTATCCAGCTCTCGTCAACGCACGCGATCATATTAAATCAACCAAAGATTTGGTAAGCTTTCGCAGCCGTTGCCCAGATCTTTATGACCGAACATTAACGGAAGAGCCAATTGATAACTCAGATCAATTGATCTCCGATATGGACAAATTTGGAATTGATCGCGGATTCGTTCAAGCACGTCCAGGATCTGTGACTAATGATCAAGTGGCACTTTCCGTTGAACGACACCCAGACAGGCTTTTCGGGCTTATGCGTATTGGGCACGACCAAGAGGCGGCATACGAATACATGGAGGACCCCACTCCTGTGCGGGAAAGTGCGGCAGATGAAATAGCCCATTGTATTGAGGATTTAGGAATGATTGGGCTTGGAGAAATATTTATTCGAGCTATGACTGCCGAAGTTGACCCGGAAAAGATCGCTCGTGACTTGGTTTCCATGATGGATGCCGTTAATCACTATAAGGTCCCGGTGCAATTCCCAACAGCCTGGTCTCAATTTCCAGGGGGACTCTTTTACGGGCACCCGGTGTGGGCAGACGAAGTAGCGGCGCGATACCCTGAGGTGCCCATAATCCTGACAAAAATGGGGCGAAGCCTAATTACCTACTTTGAGCCATGTATGGCTGTGGGAATGAGAAATGAGAATGTTTATTTCGATGTAGTTGGAACAAATGCTGATCATTTAAGACAGGCACTCGATTTATTAGGCTCTGAACGAATTATGTTTGGGTCGGATTGGTCTGCGACCTGGAGTTGTGTTCGTGAACCTGCCCCGCTGTATACCATGCGTCTCAAGGTACTTGAGGATGCAAATTGCACCTCGGAAGAGCGTGAAAATATATTATGGCGCAATGCAGCCCGGCTTTTCAAATTACATGACTTAACGAAATAGAATTAGGTTCATTTCATGTTTTAATACGTCCTTTGAAACACGCGAATTCTAGCCTGAAAAGTAAGCCTTCCAAAGTCTTTCTCTTTGTCATATAGATCAAGTATGGCTCGTAAAATTGTCGTTCGTGGTGCCCGCGAACATAATCTGAAAAACATCAATATTACTTTACCGCGTGACTCACTAGTTGTTATGACGGGAGTGTCTGGGTCGGGCAAGTCATCACTTGCTTTTGATACAATTTATGCGGAAGGACAAAGACGCTACGTGGAGAGCCTTTCTGCCTATGCACGTCAATTCCTTGAAATGATGCAAAAGCCCGACGTAGATTCGATTGAAGGTCTCTCACCAGCAATTTCTATTGAACAAAAGACAACCTCACGAAACCCGCGTTCAACCGTAGGAACCGTAACTGAGATTTATGACTATATGCGCCTTTTGTTTGCTCGAATTGGCGTTCCCTACTCACCAGAAACTGGGCTTCCAATCGAAAGCCAGACTATTTCTCAAATGGTCGACCGAATTCTTGAGTTTGATGAAGGCACCCGCTTGTATCTGTTGGCACCCATTATTCGCGGGCGGAAAGGTGAATATCGGAAGGAGCTTGCCGAACTACAGAAAAAGGGATTTCAACGCGTTAAAATAGATGGAGAGCATTACCAAATTGAGGATGCGCCAACGCTAAAGAAAAATTTTAAGCATAATATCGAAGTTGTCATTGATCGTCTGGTTGTCCGCTCCGATCTAGGAACCCGATTGGCGGACTCCCTAGAAACTGCCCTGGAACTTGCAGACGGAATTGCCATTACTGAAAATGCCAATAATGGCGAACGGGTTATCTTTTCGGCTAAATTTGCATGCCCTGTATCAGGGTTTACAATTGATGAAATTGAACCACGACTTTTCTCTTTCAATGCACCTGCAGGCGCTTGTCCTTCCTGCGACGGGCTTGGCACCTCTCTATTTTTCGATCCAGAACTCATAATACCAGATCCAAGTAAGAGCCTCAAAAATGGTGCGCTAGCCCCTTGGAACAATTCAAAAACGCCCTACTACGCCCAAACACTCAATTCTTTAGCAAAATACTATAAGGTTTCATTGAATACACCGTTTAGAGAACTCAAAAAGAGCGCGAGAGATGGTATCCTTTGGGGCTCTAATAATGAAATCATAAAAATGACCTATGTGGATGACGGTCAGGAATATGCTATTGACCGTCCCTTTGAGGGTGTTATTCCAAATATGCAACGCCGCTTTATGGAAACAGAGAGCTCATGGGTACGAGATGATCTTGGACGTTTCCAAAGTAATACGGCTTGTGAAACCTGCAATGGCATGCGGCTACGACCACAGGCTCTCGCTGTAAAGTTGGATGGACTTCATATAAGCGAGGTAGGTGAGTTTTCAATTTTAGAGGCAAAGGCTTGGTTTACGGAACTTCCTAAGACACTAACATCCAAACAAAACGAAATAGCCGGTAGCATCCTAAAGGAAATCAACGAAAGACTTAAATTTTTAGTTGACGTTGGGTTGGAGTATCTCACTCTATCTCGGTCATCGGGAACTCTTTCAGGAGGCGAGAGCCAGCGTATACGCCTAGCATCTCAAATTGGCTCAGGGCTTACTGGAGTTCTTTACGTGCTAGATGAACCATCAATCGGGCTTCACCAACGAGATAATTCAANGCTCCTAGAAACATTACGTCGATTGAGGGACCTAGGAAATACNGTTNTAGTGGTGGAGCANGATGAGGATNCTATTCGATCGGCGGATTATCTTGTCGACCTCGGACCGGGTGCCGGCATTCATGGGGGTAGAGTCGTAGCGCAAGGGGCACCCNGTAAAGTAATGAAAAGCAAGGATAGCATCACCGCTCAATANTTAACGGGTAGTCGTTTCGTTGAAGTGCCGATGGAGCGGCGTCCCGGGAAAATTGNTCAATCTCTTACTATAAAAGGCGCCACGGCTAACAACTTGCACAATGTTAATGCATCAATTCCACTCGGTACTTTGACTTNGATTACAGGTGTGTCTGGCAGCGGTAAATCAACGCTAATAATTGACACATTATACAAAGCAATTTCACGGCGACTCCATGGATCCCGTGCGGTTCCCGGGGATCATGAAGAGATTTTAGGCCTCGAAAATATTGATAAGGTTGTGGAGATTAACCAGGCACCTATTGGCAGAACACCAAGATCCAATCCCGCTACATATACTGGGACTTTCACGCCCATCCGTGAATGGTTTGCGGGCCTTCCCGAAGCAAGAGCCCGTGGCTATAAGCCGGGACGCTTTTCATTCAACGTTAAGGGGGGGCGCTGCGAAGCGTGCCAGGGTGACGGTGTAATAAAAATTGAAATGCATTTCCTCCCCGATGTCTACGTTGAGTGTGACGTTTGCAAAGGGTGCAGATACAATCGAGAGACTCTTGAAATTCGGTTTAAGAACAAAACAATAGCTGACATACTTAACCTCACAGTTGATGAGGGTTGTGACTTTTTCAAGGCGGTTCCCTCTATAAAAGAAAAACTTGAAATGCTAAAAAAGGTTGGCCTCGGCTACATCCATATTGGACAGCAAGCCACGACACTTTCTGGTGGCGAGGCACAGCGTGTTAAACTTTCAAAAGAACTTGCACGACGGTCTACGGGTAAGACGGTCTATATCCTAGATGAGCCAACTACAGGCCTTCATTTTGAAGATGTCAGAAAGCTCCTGGAAGTCCTCCATACCCTTGTAGAACAAGGAAATACGGTCATTGTCATTGAACATAATCTCGAAGTGATAAAAACCGCTGATTGGATTATAGATTTAGGCCAGGAGGGAGGTCACAAAGGCGGGCGCATCATAGCCACTGGTACCCCTGAAAAAATTGCGCAAGCCAAAGGAAGTTATACTGCCGCCTACCTAGCACCATATTTGGCTAAACAAAATCTAAAAAAGAATGCTTAAATAGGCTCTTTGAAAGCCTTTGCAGCAAATTTTGGGTATATTGTCGCAATTTCCGGTGAGATACGTTTTCGCAGTAATTCAAGTCTTTTTTCATTTGGAACAGTTGTCTTACAAATGGTATTAGGAACGTCAAAAGAAAATCCAGTGTTATCTTGAACTTCTTCTAATGTATGCCCAGGGTGTATTGATTTTAACCGGAAACGCCGTCTTTGACGGTCAAACATCATTAAACAAAGTTCAGATACCAAGGCATAGGGTCCACCAGGCCGATAAACACCTTCTTCGCTCGTGCCGGGTGCGCTTATGAAGTCCACCTTCGGAACGAATACCCTGCGAGTATGTTCGGGACGAAAAAGAATAACTTTAGGGATAACGAAATACATATAAGCTGAACCAAATGAACCAGGAAATCGTCTGTCTAACTTTGGATATTTCCCGGTTCCGACGAGATTAACATTGCCCCCCCCATCAATTTGGACGCCACCCAAAAAAAATGTGTCAATTCTCCCCTGACCAGAACAATCGAACAACTCCCTTCCACCATCAGTGAAGGGATTGTTTGTATCACCTCCAATCATTGATACACGAAGACTATTTCTTTGGCCCCTTCTTTCCTCCCGTGCAAGCAATGAAGCAGACCCCGGGATGGCCGATGCCATGCCCACGGCAACATGTCGAGAATTACTCAATAGGGAAGTAATGGCGCAAATCAAAAACTCATCTTGATTAAATTTCATTTCCTATTGCCATTTCTCTTGAGCCATTCTCTAAAGCCAGAATCCGTCTCAGCGGCTTTAGCGTAGGCGTTTATGGCATCACTATCCGGTTGGTAAAACCCAGCTAAACCCAATGGCCAGCACCCATTCTTGGCTTCCGCAATACCTTCAACGTACATATTGGGAAGGGTGCCAGCGGCAGTAAGGTCATCTTCCAAAAGATTTTGCTCCTGAACTTTTTCGACGGTAACAAAAGTTTTCCTTGCGGCATGTGACATCGTCATCAATTCTCGCCTCTTTCCAATCCACACATTCCCACAACTATCTGCCACTGGGGCATGGATTAGGGCTATATCGGGTTGAATTGCTGGTAATAAGACTATCGGTCCGTCTTTTTCGTTAAACGGATTGGAAATAACTTTCCAATCATCTCGATAGTTTAGGACGTCACTGCCAATCAATCCCCTTAAGGGCATAAAGGGGACCCCTTTTTCTGAAGCTTGAAGGCCTGCATGAATAGCCGGGCATGTAGAATCTCTAAATTCAGTTGTACCCTTTTGAACAGCTTCTGAAAATCTCGGGGCAAGCCCTGCCTCCCCCAGTGTGATTGCTGCCGCTTCGAGAGTTTTGACATTACCAGCTCCCACCAGAAGGTCCGCAGCAATACCACCAATAGGTGCAAACAAAATATAAAGATCTTTCATTTTGCGCCTTATCAAGGCAAATACCAGTGCCATGGGGACATTGCTGTAATCGGGAGGCAGAACAATGAAAGCCTTATCTGAAACCTTTTCTGCGAGGTCGCCTGTAGTTGTGAGTAAAGACATAATTACTTTCTATTAGGTTCGCTTAGCCTCGTAGGACATACTCCGCTAGTCAATTTCAATTTTTCCTATAAGAATACTCAGATATAAATGCAAGAAACACTACAAAAACCAATTCATATTGTCGGAGGCGGCCTAGCTGGAACCGAAGCCGCATGGCAAGTCGCAAGTTCTGGTATCCCTGTCATTTTGCATGAAATGCGTCCCGTTCAAACAACTGCCGCGCATAAGACAGATGATTTAGCAGAGCTCGTTTGCTCAAATTCATTCCGGTCTGATGATAGAGAACGGAGCGCAATAGGGATTTTGCACGATGAAATGCGTCGCGCTGGTTCACTTATACTTGGGGCCGCCGATATTCACCGGGTTCCTGCAGGTGGTGCTTTAGCGGTAGATCGTAATGCCTTCTCTCACCACATTCAGAAAAAACTTAAAGAGCACCCTCTTGTAACCATTATCCGGGAGGAAGTTAAATACTTACCACCCAAAAGTTGGGGCCAAACAATCGTAGCTACAGGCCCACTGACCTCTCCAAAATTAGCCGAAGCTGTTCAAACGATTACTGGCGAAGAATCTCTCGCTTTTTTTGATGCAATCGCGCCAATTGTAAACAAAGATTCAATTGATATGGAAAAAGCTTGGTTCCAATCGCGCTACGATAAGGGAAATGGATCAGATTACATCAACTGTCCGTTAGACGCACAGGAATATGACCTATTTCTTGCAGAATTGATTGACGGTGAAAAAACCGAATTTAAGGAATGGGAAAAGAACACCCCCTACTTTGAGGGTTGTCTGCCGATAGAAGTGATGGCCTCTCGAGGCCGCCGGACCTTGTGTTATGGCCCTATGAAACCAGTTGGCTTAACTAACCCTCACAACCCAAATAAAAAGCCCTTTGCAGTAGTTCAGTTGAGGCAGGATAACAAACTAGGAACCTTATTTAATATCGTGGGCTTTCAAACTAAACTTAAATACAGCGAACAGATCCGGATCTTTCGAAAGATACCTGGTCTTGAGGCGGCCACCTTCGCTCGACTTGGGGGATTGCACCGAAATACCTTTTTGAACTCACGGCGGGTTCTGGATGAGTCTCTAAGGCTAAAGAAGTCGCCTCATATCCGTTTCGCCGGGCAAATAACAGGATGCGAAGGATATGTAGAAAGCGCCGCAATCGGATTACTGGTGGGCCGTTTTGCAGCGGCGGAGAGCTTGAATGGTACTTTCACACCTCCTGGAATTACGACGGCCATGGGGTCTCTAATTAATCATATCACCAGCGGAGGCAATGAAGATAATTTCCAACCGATGAACGTTAATTTTGGTCTTTTTCCGCCACTGGAAAAAAAAATTAATAAAAAAGCTCGTAAGGCGGCCTATTCAAAACGAGCAACCGAGGACTTTCAGTCTTGGATTAAATCGGCCTGCTATTTATCGACAAAAAATTGCCACTAAAATTATTATGCACCGTCTCCATGCGCACTGGTTTGGCGTGTAATTTTTACTGATATTAGATTGTTTTTTAAGTCGTTCTAAATCATATATAGCAATCCACCGATAAAGATTTAAAACGTTATCCATCCCTTTCGGCACCTCTGCAAGAATTTTAGTCCCAACACTAAGAACTTCTCTGAAACGAGAAAGAGCTTCGTCCGAGTCAATCTTATTTACTGGAATAGAGGGTAAATAGCAGCGCCCCTGTGCTTGATGAAATGAAATGGATTTCATTAATCCAATTATGGACCAGACGACCCCCAGTTTGTGGGCGCACTCCGGATCCGAATTAGATAATTTCGCTACCATTTTAATTAAAACACCGGAGGTGCTACCCGCGTAGGAAAGCAACTCGTTCATATCATTTGGACTACGTTTTTCTAGGTCAAATTCNCGAGCATCNATCATCTCTTCAAAAAGCTTCCAGGAAATCATNTCTCGCTTAATNACGGGAACNAAAGCGGTTATCACTTCATGCTCTCGTGGAGTTCCAGTGTAAATTTCCTTTATAGATTCCCGCCACCATTGNAACCTTATGCGGCCCAGCATTGNTTCGGAAACGCTCTCGCAAACTTTTGCCAANTCAAGATTAAATGCANACAACGCAAACAGATAGTTGCGTANCTCTNGGGANGCCGCAAGGGCCGTTAAGTAACGGTCAGGATCAAATTTCTTTACTTNTGAAAGACAATATTGTTGTGCACGCTTCANGNGCCTTTGTATATCTGGGGCTGCGAACGACTCGTCCAAGGGTCTATGATCTCTTAAATATTTGTGTCAATTGAATTTTATTTTACTTTAACTATTCTCAATCTAGAACGGTTGTTTTGGACGCGGAGACTGATATAACTTTCAAATCTTCAATGAAAAATAGAAACGACGAAAATTTTCCGGTCACAACAATTTTTATACCGTTAGTGCTCCGAAAACATGTACATTTATTTTATAATTGTGTTAGATCGGCAGATAATATCGCTGATTCAGTTAAACTTACACCAAAACAAAAGACGTTTCTTCTCACCCATATCGATGGTGTACTTAAAGGAACGGAGAAATCTGATAAAAACAGCAAATCTGCGTTTCAACATCGACAAAGTGCGGAGGAGACGGGCGTTACGGTGGAGCACGCACGTCATTTGCTTCAAGCATTTATGATGGACGTAACTAAACGTCGTTACCGTAATTGGTCTGAACTTATAAATTACTGTCAATATTCTGCGGCGCCAGTTGGGCGCTATCTTTTAGACCTCCATGGGTGTGAAAAAAACTCTCAGACAGGAACAGATTCACTTTGCATTGCTTTGCAACTTCTTAACCATTTGCAAGACTGCAAAATTGATTATGTGTCCCTCAACCGGGTTTATATTCCCGAAGAATTTTTTAAAATTCACGAAACCGACGTCACCGCATTAGAGGCTAAAAATACAGATATTGGTCTTCGTCGTGTTCTTGATAAAATCCTTATACGAACTGACGAGTTAATTCTTGTGGCCAAAAAAGAAGTTTGGAAGATATCCCATCGTGGCCTTCGGTTTCAGACCGGCGTTATAATTGCGATTGCTGAAAAATTATCGGAAGAGCTTCGAAAAAGAGACCCTATTTCAGAAAGAGTCGAACTGACAAAAATTCAGTATTTTTTATGTTTCCTAAAGGGTTTTTTGCGAATGTTGATGCGGTCCTGATGGAAACAATACATATTGTTGGCGCCGGAATGGCTGGCCTTTCATGCGCTATTCAATGCGCTAAGGAAGGGAAGTCGGTAACTCTCTATGAGGCTTCACCCCAGGCGGGAGGCCGCTGTCGATCGTTTATGGATGAGAGCTTAGGCTGTATAATTGATAACGGCAGCCATATGCTCATGAGCTCCAATATTGCAACGAAAACATATTTGGAAGAGATAGGATCAATAGCTCTAGTAACCGAAACAATCCCAGCTAAATTTCCTTTTCTGAATCCTAAAACAGGAACCCTGTGGAAAATAGAGCCCGGATTTCCTTATCCAACTCTCTGGTTAATGAACCCAGGACGCAGGGTGCCGGAAACAAATCCTATTAGTTATTTAAAGGGCATCCGACTATCAAAGGCAAAGGCAGACGAAACCGTTAAAGACGTTATTGGAAAAGACGACCCGCTCTATGAAACATTTTGGCAACCAATTTGTAGGGCCACTCTTAATACCGATGCAGATGACGCCTCGGCACTCCTCCTTTGGGGAGTTGTAAAGAGTTTTTTTCTCCAGGGAGAAAAATCCTGTAGGCCCATAAACTTTGAACGCGGGCTCTCTGCTGCCCTTGTTGATCCGGCCCTAAAATATTTGCGAACCCGAAACGCCGATATTCGATATCAAGATAGAATAAGAGATTTAACATGGAAAGATAACCTTCTGACGGGAGTCCGTTCCCTTGAAGGCTTGCACCAATTTGACAAAAATGATGCTCTGGTTCTCGCAATTCCACCAGATATTTGTTCAGGAATATGGCCTAATATCGTCTCTCCATCGAAAACCTCACCGATCATCAATGTACATTTTCGGGTAAATGAGCCTATTTCGTTGCCCGGGGGGCTTCCATTCCTTGGGCTTATTGGAACCAATTCTCAATGGATATTTTCTCGCGCGGAGATTTTGTCGGTAACGATTAGTGCTGCATCAAAATTTGTTGATAGTCCTAGCTGGGAGCTGGCAAGAGATCTTTGGTCAGAGATACTGCCGATACTTGGACATGACCTGGCCCGGCTACCGCCCTGGAGGGTAATTAAAGAGCGGAGGGCTACTATCTCCCAAACCCCAGAAAATTTACAAAAAAGACCCGGTGCTAGAACTAACCTTAAAAATCTTTTTATAGCAGGTGATTGGACAGACACGGGTTTGCCGGCAACGATAGAGGGAAGCATTCAATCCGGATTTCGTGCAGCACGTTTAGCATTAGAATACACTTCTTCTAATTCTTGAAAATGTAACTTTCTTCATCGTTGAACTTTTAAACGTATCCTTGAAAAAATAAGTGAATTTTTCGGGGTTTCGACGATTCAAAGAGAATGATATAGAAAATTTGGTGCAGACTTGGTATGGTGTCTGTAGTATTCGAATTCTCTATGTAACAGGGATATAGGAAATGGCAAAAATTTTAACGAGTCTCAATCATACGATTGTTGCCGGATTTGTTCTGGCAGTCGTATTTGTTTTAATAATGATGCAGTGGCATAGCGGTGGCTTCTCCAACGATCAGGCTTGGTGGGCCTTTTTCTTTCGTTGGCTTCATGTCCTTTCAGGCGTCATGTGGATAGGTATTCTGTACTATTTCAATTTTGTTCAGATCCCGAACATGCCCAATATCCCGGACGATCAAAAGCCAGCAATTACTAAGGTAATTGCTCCCGAAGCTCTGTTTTGGTTCCGTTGGGCTGCAATGTCTACAATCGTAACCGGCCTGATCCTTGCATGGCTTAACGGTTACCTGGTTGACGCGATTACGATCGGACTTATGTCCGGATCTGCAAAGGCTGCAGCTATTGGAATCGGAATGTGGCTAGGAACAATAATGTGGTTTAACGTGTGGTTTATTATATGGCCTAACCAAAAGATTGCTCTTGGTATGGTTGAAGCTGATGCCGCAGGAAAAGCTGCTGCTGGCAGGACTGCAATGTTATTTTCAAGAACTAACACAATGCTATCAATTCCAATGCTTTATTGCATGGTAGCTGCGCAAAATATATTTTAATAAAGAGAAAAAAAGAAATTTTGGGGGGCTAAGCCCCCCATTTTTTTATGTTGAGATTAAAGCTGCCGCAGTCAACCGTTCTTCCGAGGCAAGCACGTTAAACGTCCGACAGGCGGCACCGGTATCCATAATTTCTAAACTAATTCCCAAGCTTTGGAGGCTGGCTCCCAGTTTTGGAGGTGGCGCTATAATTGAAGCTCCGGTTCCCAACAATAAAACATTTATTTCTTCCAAACATTCCAGCTTGGCACAAAATTTTTCTATGTTCATTTCAGTTATTGAGGCAAGGTTCCAAGGTTGTGTTTTTAGTGCAGTAACAATTACGGAGCCAGTATGATCCAGACCCGATATTTTAAAACCACCATCTCCGTAACTCTGGATTACTTGCCTTTGAGGTTCCAACACTCTTAGTTCCAACCCATTCTGTCAGAATTATGGTGCCTCTGCAGCATCACTCCCTTTATCAGGAAGTGCTACTGCCGAAGCTCTCAAATCCATATGCACCAGCAATGGGGTGGCCACATAAATAGAAGAATAGGTGCCTACAAGAACGCCCCANATCATAGCAAAACTAAAGCCCTTAATTACTTCACCACCNTAAAAATATAAAATTAAGAGCGCAATCAGGGTTGTGACNCTTGTTAACAAAGTNCTCGATAAGGTNTCATTTACGCTCATATTGAGAACCTCTTCCAGTGGNCTCACCTTATATTTTCTTAAATTTTCTCGAACACGGTCATAAACTACCACCGTGTCGTTTATGGAATAGCCCGCAATTGTTAGGATCGCGGCGATAGTTGAAAGATTAAATTCCAGGCCCAGCAGCGAAAAAACACCTATTGTCATAATTACATCATGGGCAAGTGCCGCGACTGCACCCACACCAAACTGCCATTCAAACCGAAACCAAATATACATAAGCATAGCAAAAAGGGCTAATACTACAGCGGTTACTCCTGCTTCAACTAATTCAGCCGAGACTTTAGGACCTACAAATTCCGTTCGGCGATAATCAACTGTTGGGCTCAGCGACCCTTTTACTTTATCTACGGCAATCTTCTGACCAGTAGCGTCACCCGGTTGACGTTCAATTCTTATCAGTACGTCTCTATCATTACCGAAACGTTGGAGTTCAATTTCTCCCAATCCTAACGAACCTAAATTAGACCTGATATTCGGCAAATTTGCTGTCTGTGCAGTTCTTATTTCAAGAAGAATGCCCCCCCGGAAATCGATACCGTAATTCAAGCCCTTTGTAAGAAAAAGAACCGCCGAACCAACACACAGAGCAAGTGATGCTAGGATGGCGATTTTCCGTAACGCCATAAAATTAATTTTGGTGTCGGTAGGGATGAAATTAATGAGTTTCATTTTCTTTCCTAATCCCAATCAGAGGGGCAATCTTTGAGGACGGCGTCGCCGTAACCATGTGACAACCATTATTCTGGTTACCATTAATGCTGAGAACATTGACGTGCAAAGTCCGATGGCAAGAGTTACGGCGAAACCCTTTACCGGGCCGGACCCAAACATGTAGAGCAACAACGCGGCAATAAAAGTTGTTAAATTAGCGTCAATAATAGTTGTCAAAGCTCTGGAATAACCGGCATCAATAGCTGAAATAGGGGTCCTACCACTCCTTTGTTCTTCTCTTATCCGTTCAAACACAAGTACGTTCGCGTCGACTGCCATACCGATTGTCAGAACGATCCCGGCGATACCCGGCAAAGTCAGCGTTGCCTGTAGAACCGATAGAGCACCAGCAATCAAAACCAAGTTAAGTCCTAAGGCAACAACAGCCATGGCACCAAAACCGCCATATGCCAAGACCATGAAGACCGCTACCGCAATAAGACCAAAAATACTTGCCGTTTTACCTGCCTTGATCGAATCTGCGCCTAGACTTGGACCTACAGATCTCTCTTCGATAATGGTCAGGGGAACTGGCAATGCGCCACTTCGTAACAATAACGCGAGGTCTCTAGCGGACTCAGTTGTAAAGTTTCCACTGATAATACCCTGCCCCCCTAAAATGGGTTCCTGAATACGCGGCGCGCTAATGACTTCATTATCCAAAACAATTGCAAATGGCTTGCCAACATTTCGCTTGGTCACGTTTCCAAATCTACGCGCACCAACCGGATCAAAATCGAAACTTACGACTGGTCTCCCCTGCTGAACCGTCGGCTGAGCTCCGGCAAGATTTTCGCCACTAACCTGAACCCGTTTTTTGACAAGATAATAAACTGGAGTTCCATTACCGTCGACTTCATCCACGCTTCTCAAGACCATCGTTCCCGGGGGTGTTCGTTTTTTTGGGTCGAGAGTTGTCATTTCTGGATCCAGAAGATGAAAAGTCATTTTTGCAGTTTTACCGATTATTTTCTTAAGCTTTTCTGGATCAGCTCCTGGCGCCTGAACTAAAATCCTATCAGCACCCTGCCTTTGAATACTTGGTTCTGTGAGGCCGAGCTCGTTAACTCGTCTATTCAAAATAGTGATGGCCTGTTCTAAAATTTTTGACCGTCGTTCCCTTAGCTGCTCTTCTGTAAATTTAAGGCTCAAGCGATTGTCAGTTTTGTCGAAAGCCATTTGTTGACCAATACCGCGTAAACGTTTGCTAGCCTCCTTGATCTCACTCTCTTTTGTAATTGAGACTGTAATTCCATTACGTACTAGCCCCAAGTTTCGGTATCCAATTGCCGGTGCTTTGCGAAGAGCTCCACGCACTCCCTGTTGAAGATTTTCTAGACCCTCGCGCAGTGCGACATCTATTTTTGCTTCGATTAAAAGATGAGCTCCTCCTCTAAGATCAAGCCCTAAATTCATTTGTTTTTTAGGTAGCCACGATGGAATAGTTGCCACTTTTTTAGGTGAAATAATATTGGGCGATGCCAAAAGTATACCAAGCCCGCAAATTGCGAGAACAAAGATAACTTTCCATTTGCTAATTTGGACCATTACAGGTGCCCTAACTATGTTTGTGCCATCTAAACAAATTACTTAAAATTATTTACTGGTTTTCTTGTTGTCATCTTCGTCTTCGTCGTTTTCGTTTTTGCGTGCCTCCGTTTTTGCCAAAACATCGCTTACCATCGCTCGCATTACGCGGACCTTTACCTCATCAGCGATTTCAACAGTAAGTTCTGTTTCGTTCGCTTTCGTGATTGTACCAACAATACCACCCGCCGTGACTATACGATCACCACGACGCAACGCTTCAAGCATTTCACGATGCTGCTTTTGCTTCTTCTGTTGTGGGCGAATGAGTAAAAAATAGAACACAACAAAGATCAAAACTAATGGTAACAGTGACTCAAAACCACCCATTCCGCCCCCTCCAGATTGAGCATAAGCTGGTGAAATAAACATCCCCGGTTCTCCTTTTCGTCGGATTAAAAGCTGCCGGACTATACAGCTCTGGCTTCAGCTTGCAAATGTGTTGAATGCTCAATTTAAATAATAAAAACATATCGGGATTGACCCTAAAACCCCGTATGATACTGTCCCGCGCCCTTTTCGAAATTAAAGATGACCGGCTGTATGTCTAACTTTGAACTAACAAAAATTTTGCATCGTATCGCAGAATTACTAGAAAAAATCTACCCAACACCTGAACTAGGGTTTGATTTTACCAAAGCTGGGGCGTTTTTATGGAATGCTGAACAAAAACGTTTTGTGCCTGTTAATGAAGTAAATTGTATCCCCATTGAACTTTTAAAGGGTATCAATCAATCCCGAGATCAATTAGTTGTGAATACAAGGCAGTTTGCTAAGGGTTTTCCAGCAAATAATGCCTTGCTCTGGGGGGCACGCGGAACAGGCAAGAGTTCGCTCGTTAAGTCAGTTCATACCAAAATCTACAAAGAGATAAATAAACTAATTTTAATAGAGGTTCACCGCGAAGATTTATCCTCTTTAACATATTTCTTGCCAATTTTAAGAGATAATCCAAACTTTCGTTTTATTTTGTTTTGTGATGATCTCTCTTTTGATACCGGAGACAACACTTACAAATCTCTTAAAGCACTCCTTGACGGCGGTATTGAAGGGTGCCCAGAAAATGTTTTGTTCTACGCAACTTCAAATCGTCGTCATCTTTTGCCCCGAGACATCACTGAAAACAGCGGCTCCAGGGAAATAAATATCGGAGAATCAGCGGAAGAAAAAATATCACTTTCCGATAGATTCGGTCTTTGGTTAGGTTTCCACAACTGTGATCAAGAAACCTATCTCGAGATAGTTGATGCTTACGCTGAAGAATTCGATCTCAAAATTGATTTACATCAACTTCGTGCGGAAGCTCTTGAGTGGTCCGCCACGCGTGGTGCGCGATCCGGTCGAGTAGCCTGGCAATTTATTCAAAATCTCGCAGGCCGTCTAGAAAAGCGAACCTCCTAAAAACGTTTCCTAGCGCAAAACGAACAAGATATTTTCTAGGGTCAACAGCTTCGTCACCGCGCCTTAACTCAAAATGTAATTGGGGCCGGTCAACATTTCCGGTGCGACCTACCTTCGCAATGACCTGCCCTCGCCTTACCAAACTTCCCCTTTTAACCAGAATTGAAGAGCCATGTGCATAGGCTGTAATCCACCCATATGAATGTTTTATCAAAACCAAGTTGCCAAATCCCTGCAACTGATTGCCGACATAAATAACTTTACCTTTTCCAGCTGAACGGACAGGGGTTCCCGCTCGCGCTAAAATATTTATCCCATCATTGTGAAAACCTCCCTTACGAGGGCCAAAACCAACAATTACTCTACCCCTCACAGGCCACAAGAATGTTTGACGCTTACTTCGGGTTGGCTTTGCAGGAGAACGCGGAGTAACAACCCGCGAATTGTCTGAACTTTTGCTTCGCTGGAACTTAGCCCTTCCAGACGAATTTAATATTCCAATTTTTAACCTGTTATCAGAATTTCCCTTTCCACTCCAGGACCCTCTGTTTTGAGATATCTGTAATAATTTATCAGGTAAGCGAATTTTTTGGCCAGAACGCAAACGATATGGGGGTCTAATCCGATTAATTCTTACTAAGGCGCCCATGTTAACTTTGTAACGTCTTGAAATTCCATATGCAGTCTCCCCAGCCATTGCAATATGGAATTTAACCTTTGGTCTTTTTAGCTTACTGCCAGGGTATATTACGTAAGGAGGCCGTAACTTATTTACTTCTATAAGTTTCCGAATTGGAATGCCGTGGCGTTTGGCGATGCCATAAAGTGTGTCGCCACGTCTTATCGAAATAAGGGCTGATGTATCTTTCTTTATCTCCTGTTTTTCGTTGGTTTTTAAACTCCTATAGACTGCTGGACTATAATCATGTCGTCCACAACCGGTTAAACAAATAATGAATAATGCAGAAATAATCTTAAAAAGAAAAAAAGTTCTTTGTATATTTTTCATGTAGTTACGTTAGGAACGCCGTACGCTTAAGTCAATAATTCCCTACCTTTATGAGTTGGGCATATCACTTATTCTTCCATTTAGCATTGGGACAAATCGTACCGGCCACAGTTCCTCACTTTTCCATTCACCGTCGGGAAGGTGTTTAAATTTAATCAATGTTTGATCCCGGCTCGTCTCGCCAACTGGTGCAATAATAATTCCGTCTTCCGTCATTTGCTCAAAAAGAGCCTCAGGTACTTTACTTGATGCGGCTGTTAATATCATTCGGTGAAAAGGGGCCTGCTCTGGCCAGCCCTCGACACCATCCCCCCACTTGGTGGTAACATTATTAATTCGAAGTTCTCTCAACCGCCTATCTGTAGATAAAACCAATCCACGAAAACGTTCAATTGAATATACTCTTCGGCATAAACTTGCTAAAACCGCTGCTTGATACCCACACCCCGTGCCAACCTCCAAGATTTTCATTCGTCTGCCCACTTCCAGGGCCTGTGTCATAAACCCAACCACTGAAGGCTGGCTAATGGTTTGACCGTGCCCAATAGGTAACGCCGTATTTTCATATGCTTGATCGTGGAATGCCTCAGGAATGAAGGCCTCACGTGGCACCCTTTCAATGGCAGAAAGCACGCCCTGGTCGGTAATCCCCTGTTGACGGAGTTCCATCACCAAGCGGATCTTTCTTGCCTCAAACATACGTTCGCGGTCCTAATTTATAAATTTTAGTCCATTCATATATGGCCTTAATTCCTCAGGTACTGTTATCGAACCGTCTTTGTTTTGATAGTTCTCCATCACTGCGATAAGGCAGCGTCCTACGGCGAGACCTGAACCATTCAATGTGTGAACGAATTGCGCCCCTTTTTCATTACCACTTCTGAAACGTGCCTTCATCCGCCTCGCTTGAAAATCCCCACAATTAGAACAAGAAGATATTTCTCGGTATCTATTTTGACCAGGCAGCCAAACCTCTAAATCGTATGTCTTTTGCGCAGAGAAACCTAAATCACCCGTACAAAGAACTACTACTCGATAGGCTAGGTCGAGGCGTTTCAGAATTTGTTCTGCCGCCCCAAGCATCCTCTCGTGTTCTTCCAAAGAATTTTGTGGGTGACAGATACTAACCAACTCCACCTTATTAAATTGGTGCTGCCGCAACATACCCCGGGTATCTTTGCCTGCCGCACCAGCTTCCGAACGAAAACAAGGAGTTAACGCGGTAACCCGCATTGGCAACTCTTTTTCAGGCAGTATTTCGTTAGAAACTAAATTAGTAAGTGGAACCTCAGCGGTAGGTATTAGCCAAAGTTCTTCAGTGGTCTTATATAGGTCACTAGCAAATTTTGGCAGTTGTCCCGTGCCATACAAAGCCTTGTCTTTAACTAAGATAGGCGGCGCAACCTCTGTATAACCATATTCTATCGTCTGGACATCTAACATAAAGGAGGCAAGCGCACGCTCTAATCTGGCTAACGGACCACTTAATACTACAAATCGTGCACCAGATAGTTTACCTGCCCTTTCGAAGCTCATACCGGATAAATTTTCACCTAAAGTCACGTGGTCCTTTGCCTCAAACCTGAATTTGGGCCTCTTGCCCTCAACTCTTAGTTCCACGTTATCTTCCTCCCTATTGCCTGAGGGAGTATCATGCGATGGTAGGTTTGGTATCTCGGATAATAAGTTATTCAATTCGGCAGAAAGTGTCTTTTCCGTTTCTCCAAGACCCAACATTTTACTCTTTAACTCGTTCACTTCTTTCATGAGCTGACGAGTTTCCTCACCTTTGCCTTTGGCTATCCCAATCTTCTTGGAGGTTTCGTTACGAAGGGTTTGTAAATCCTGCAGTTCCGTCTGAACTTCTCTTCGTTGAGTATCTAGCTCAATTAGTTCGTCTGACGCTGCCCTTAGACCCCGCCTTTCGATGGCGGAGTCAAAGGTTATGGGATTTTCGCGAATCCAACGAATATCATGCATGGTTTACTCCGGACACGATCTATGGCTGGGCTTTATAGGAGTATAAAATTGGTACGTCTAGAATCGCATGGATACATCAATTTTCTTCTCTCAGGTCAAGATCGCCTTCAACATCCTCAACATTATTTTCTTTTCGTTTTTTCTCAATTCCTCGGGCACCAAAAATTGACACCTCGTAGAGAAGAATAATAGGAATGGCTAAACCTATCTGACTAATTATATCGGGTGGTGTCAGAACCGCAGCAAAAATAAATACACCGACAATTGCATATCGCCGTTTTTCGGCCAGTGCTTGTGCACTCAAAATTCTTGCTTTAACTAAAAGCAAAAGAAGCACTGGAAGTTCAAACCCCAGCCCAAAGGCAAAAATAAGTTGCATAACCAATGAGAGATATTCGCCCACTTTCGGCTCGACCTGGATAGGAAGCGCTCCATTTTCACCGCTTGTTTGGAAATTTAGGAAAAATTCCCAAGCCATCGGAAAAATTAAATAATAAACCAGGGCCCCTCCCAAAAAAAATAGAGCTGGTGTTGCTATTAAAAACGGCAAAAACGCTTTCTTTTCATTTTTGTAGAGACCTGGGGCTACAAACAACCAAATTTGAGATGCTATTAGGGGAAAAGCCACAAAGGCAGCCGTAAAGAAGGCTACTTTTACGTAAGTAAAAAAAGCCTCATGTAATGCGGTATAGATCATTCGGGCGCCCTCTCGACTACCCATCTCTTCCGCAAGAGGTCTGACTAGAAAAGCGAAAATGTACTCTGCAAAATAAAACGCAATAAAAAAACATATGATGAAACCAACAACCGCCCAAATTAATCGGCTCCGCAGTTCCACTAAATGGTCAAGTAGCGGCATCTTTGTTTCGTCTTGAGTATCCTCAGCCATTCGACTTTTCTGGCAACATTTCTAATTTCTTAAACGTCATTATCAGAAGACTTATTATAATTTCCTCTCTGCGACCTTCCATTCTGATTATTAGGTTCTAGAGAATGGTTTTGATTTTCTATTTCTTTCTCAACAACTTCTAAGTCATCTTCAATTGTTTCCTTCGTACTTTCATAGCTTTGGAGCAGTTCTCCGCTCGGATCTATAGACTCACGAATTTTATTACCAATATTATCGGCTCCTTCTATCCCGATCTCATGACGGAACTCTTCGCCAATTTTTTCAATTTCTACCTCTTGGGCAAGGTCATCAATTCCACTCTGGAACTCGCGTGCAAGCTCTCGAGCTCTCCGGACCCAAGCTGCAACAGACCGAATCATTCCGGGCAACTCTTTCGGCCCGATAATTAAAATAGCCACCACAACAATAATCAAAAATTCCCAGCCACCGATATCAAACATGGTGCGCCAGCATCCTTCAAAAAATGCAAAAAAATTTCAGATACTTAGCCTTTAGCGGCTTCATCTTTACTAGAGGTGTTGTTTACCGTCACATTTTCGGTCTCGGTTTCGATAGTTTTCTTCTCTTCGTCACCGTTATCAGAGCTGTCATCTTTTAGCCCTCTCTTGAACGCGGTAATGCCCCGCGCGGCATCACCCATCAGGCGCGAGAGTTTGCCCCCACCCCCAAACAAAACAAGGACCACAACCAGGACAATGACCCAGTGCCAAATGCTGAATGTTCCCATAACTAAATCCTCGCAAATAAGCCCGCGGGCCGATTAAATAAAACCTAAGACACACCTACGTTAATCACAGTTAAAAAAGAGGTAAACAGTTAATCGAAAATCAGTACACGATTATTTTAATAACTTACTCCTGAGATACCTTTTTGCCCAATTGAAATAATCTCAATTTATTGGTTACTATACTTGCCTTTCTTCAAAATTTAGGGTTTCAGGGCCCTCGTCGTTATTTTCATCGGTAACGTCTGGAAAGCCCTGGTTATCCTTATTAACTGCAACTTCTCCAAAAATACTTCGAGTAGGTCGAGTATCAAGAAGACCCGCCGCTTTAAGTTCATCCGCACCAGGCAGATCGCTAACCTTATTAAGATTAAAATGATTTAAAAACTCTTGAGTGGTCCCCCAAGTCACCGGGCGACCGGGCGTCTTACGTTTTCCAACTGGACGAATCCAACCAATTTCTAACAAAAGATCCAGAGTGCCCTTACTGAGGGCAACGCCCCTTATTTCTTCAATCTCGCCACGGGTAATAGGCTGATGATACCCTATAATCGCCAAGACCTCCACGGCGGCTCTGGAGAGCTTCCGGGAAATTTTTATCTCCATTTGAAGAACACCAGATAAATCGGGCGCAGTACGAAAAGCCCAACGGCCTCCTACAGCCTGTAATACAATACCCCGCCCTTTATATTGACTAGATAATTCTTGAATTAAGGAAGGGATGTCAGCCCCCTCAGGCAGTCGTTTAGCCAGCGCCTCTTCGGTCATGGGCTCAGATACTGCGAATAAAATTGCCTCTAAAACCCTGAGCTCTTCCCTCTGGTCTTTCATACTATCTTCCTGGCAGTCAACAAAATCTTTTTTATCAATTGAACCATCCATACCGATCACCCAGTTTCAGCTCGGGAACGAACATAAATAGGACCAAATTTATTAGTTTGACGAATTTCGAGTTGTCCAGTTTTTGCTAGTTCTAAACTTGCTGCAAATGTTGACGCGACAGCAGATTTAAAAAACAATCCGGCCTCCGCGGAATCCGGCAAAAAACCCTGCAAAATGGTCCAATCTGGTATTTTCCCAAGTATACCGCCTAAACGCTCCAACGCATCATCAACAGAATAAAACGCGGTTGGGGCTATTTCTAATGGCTCAAAAGTCCCTTTACTCTTGTGGTCACCATAAGTTCGGAGAAGTTCGTAAAGCGTCAACTCATAAACCGGGGTCCGAATTACTTTAACTCCCTCCAATGTACCACCAGGGAATACATCACGACCTAGCCTAGGTAATTCCATTATTTTCTTACCGGCATTTTGCATCGCTTCGAGTCTACGAAGTTGAAAGGCAAGGGCCTCAGCCATTTCTGGCCCATTCAACTCCTCACCCTCTTCATCATCTGGGAGAAGTAAACGTGATTTCAAATAAGCCAGCCATGCAGCCATAACCAGATAGTCCGCCGCGAGCTCCAGCTTTAATCGGCGGGCAGCTTCAATAAAATCTAAGTATTGCTCCGCAAGGTGTAGGATTGAAATATTAAGCAGATCAACCTTCTGCTCTCGCGCTAAAACTAGCAGCATATCAATTGGACCTTCGTACCCCTCTAGGTCAACGACAAGTGCACTATCAGGTCCTTGCGGCCTAAGATCTAACTCAAAATCATCAACGATCTCTGACATAATTTGTAAACTAAAAGTGACCTGCTAAAACCATTACAAGACGAAACAAAACATCAACTGGGGCCCCTAGTAACCAAACTAGAAGGTTCCAATCTAACCCAAATGCATTGCCAACTAGGGGCACCACGAATAACAGTAAGAGTACTATTAAAAACCCGACTCGCTCCAGCCGCGCTAGCTGTTCACCCAATTTTTTAGGAAGTAAACCGACGGCTACTCTGCCGCCGTCTAAGGGTGGAAGCGGGAGCATATTAAAGACAGCTAAAACTAAATTAATAAGAATGGAATTCCCTAAATTATTAGAAATCCATTTTCCTGTTCCGTCCCCAAAAAAAGGGACTATATGCAAAAGGATTGCAGAAATTAGGGCCAAAAGAAGATTGGTGCCCGGGCCTGCTGCGGCCACCAAGATCATGTCTCGCCGGGGTTTTCGAAGGTTCGTAAAATTTACTGGAACGGGTTTCGCCCACCCGAATAAAAATGGTGCACGAAATATGAGCAACACCAAAGGAATAACAATTGTCCCCATAAGTTCAATATGTCTTATTGGAGAAAATGTCACACGACCCAAATCCTTCGCCGTATGATCTCCTAAACGCCACGCAACATACCCATGCGCGGCTTCATGAAAGGTAATAGCTACCAGAACCGGAACAATCCACACCGAGACTTGGTAAATTACCGAGCTCATGCGCCTTCAATCTGATGTTCCGAGAGAATATTCTTAAGCTCTTCTAATAATTCCTCATACGCAAGGCCGTCTTCAGTCCTCTTATTTTGCCGAAGTTCTTCTGCCTTGATCGCCCTCCCTATCGCTTCCTCCGTCATCACGGGAATAATAGAAGCGACTTCGGTCATGTCTTCAATTTTTCCAGAACATTCAAGGGTAAGGTCGCAACCCGCATCTAAAATCATAAGGGCACGCTCACCTTTTGTCCCGGAAAGGGCTTCCATTCCAATATCATCGGAAAGTAACAGACCTTTAAATTTGATTTTATTTCGAATAATTTCTTTAATTATTACCGGAGAGATGGTCGCGGCTTTCTTGGGATCAATCGCCTTGTAAACGACGTGAGCAGTCATCGCCCATGGCATTTTATTTAAATATTCAAAAGGTAAAAAATCTGTAACCTCCAGCTCTTTTAACGGCGCACTTACAACAGGTAATTCCTTGTGACTGTCAGATTTCGCTCTCCCATGCCCAGGAATATGTTTTATTACCGGCAGAACTCCCTCGGCCATCAATCCTTCCGATAGCGCTCGGCCAAGTTCTGCAACTGTTGTAGGATCCTCACCCAGTGCTCGATCGCCAATAACCTCATGGGCTCCCCTAATAGGAAGGTCTATGACAGGCAGGCAATCCACTGTGATACCAACCTGCGTCAATTCCTTACCAATTAAACGAGCGTTTAGATAAGCCGCTCTGCTTGCCGCTTCGATGTTATTTTTAGAAATTCTAGCAAAAATATTTGCGGGTGGTGGTTGCCGCCAGTGCGGCTGCTTCATGCGTGTTACCCGTCCCCCCTCCTGATCGATTAAAACGGGGGCATCATCACGCCCGACCGTTTCTCGAAATTGCAAAATCAAATCGGTAAGTTGGTTTGGGTCGATACAATTATGCTCGAATAGAATTAACCCAAATGGATTACAGGAGGAGAATAGATCAACTTCAGCTTGTGTTAACGCCGTATCTATACAGCCAAATATTACGGCGCCTGGGACAGGCTCAACGGAGTTTGACAATGAAACAACCTATATTTTTTGTCTTGGCTTTCTTGCAAAGAGCTCGAGCTGACTCTGAATTTTTAAAGATGCCAGCTTGAAGTCTGTAGTAAGTGCCTTTTCCAGCAATTACCGTACGTTCAATACTCGGCTTCAAGTTTACCAAAAGAGCAGGATATTTATTTTTCAGTTTTTTCCATGAAGCGGCAGCGTCCCTTTTTTTCCTTAATGATGCAAATTGAACCCGATAACCTGACTTTAAGGGAACACTAGTTTCTGAAACTAATTTTTCTTTACCTATCTTAATATTTTTCTCGACCAGGTTTTTCTTCCGCGAGCCGCCTCTTGCTAAAGACCTGATAGGAGGCGGGTCTTTTCCTAAAACAGGTTTAGATGAATTCAATTTATTAGTTTTTTTGTTTTTTTTGAGGTTTTTAGAACCGGGTTTTGACATTACTGGATCCGGAGGTGGCAATAATTTCTCTACCTTTGACTGCCTCGCCGTTGGATCAATTCTATTGTAAACATTTTTGTCTTGATGATGTATCGCCATACCACCGGGTTTTTCAGGTTTTAGTTTTGTGGGCCCGTCTCGAGCTGAAATGATTGGAATAACTGACGAATCTCTACTTAAGTTGGTTTTGTCATAGCCATATGACAGCGCCATTACCAACCCGCCTAATCCGGCAAGAGTAATCATCCCGGTTAAAATTTTCGTTCCCCATCGAACCCGGGGAGTAGAACCAGAGGTAGGCGACCTATCTTCTCCAATCAGCTCAGGCTTCATCGCATTTCTTCCAATGGTTCTATACCAATAACAGCGAGGCCAGACCCGATAACAATTCCGACAGCGCGAGCCAATGCAACGCGTTCTATAGTCTGCTGAGGGTTATCTAGGACAATAAACCGTAACGACTCTTCTGAATTTCCTCGGTTCCAAAAGGCGTGGAATGAAGCTGCAAGGTCTGATAAATAAAATGCAATTTTATGAGGTTCTTTTGACATTGCAGCGCGCTCAACAACCTCAGGCCAACTAGCCAATTCTCTAATCATTTTAAGTTCACCAGGATCACTCAACCCATTCATATCAGCCTTTGCAAGACTAGAATCGTCAAGCAATAGACTTGGAAAGGAGACCCTAGCATTTCGTATCACCGAACAAACTCTGGCGTGGGCATATTGAACATAAAACAAGGGATTATCCTTACTTTGTTCTAAAACTTTTCTAAGGTCAAAATCGAGTGGGGCGTCGCTGTTTCGAGTCAGCATTATAAATCTAACAGCATCTTTTCCAACTTCGTCAACAACCTCGCGCAGGGTTACAAAAGAGCCAGCCCTCTTGGACATCTTAGCCGGCCTCCCATCTTCTAATAGGTTAACTAAATTACAAAGTTGAACATTAAGGGTCCCCTTATCTCGTGTAATTGCTTTCACTGCGGCCTTCATACGTTTGACATAGCCCTTATGATCAGCGCCCCAAACATTAATCATTGAATTAAAGCCGCGTTCAAATTTGTTCAGGTGATATGCGATATCCGACGCGAAGTAAGTCCAATCTCCATCTGCTTTTTGTAAAGGTCTGTCTACATCATCACCAAATTTTGTAGAACGAAAAAGCAGTTGAGGGCGTTTCTCCCAATCTTCAAGTATCTTACCCTTAGGAGGTTTAAGCGTTCCAATATAAACAAGATCAAGCGACTTTAACTCATTGACCACTTCACTATTACTACCATTGAAAACAAGCGTAGATTCTGACGTAAAGACATCATGAACTACCCCTAATGCCGTTAAATCATCACGTATTAATGACATCATCGATTCGATCGCGAAGTTTCTTAGCTCCGGCAACCAAATCTCTTCTTTCAATTTGCACCATTTATTTCCGTCCCGTTCAACAAGATCTTTTGCTGTTTGCTTTAAATACTCACCTGGGTACAAACCGTCTGGGATTTTATCAATTTTTTCTCCTAACGCTTGACGATAGCGCAGGTGAACGGAACGGGCTAAAACGTCAATCTGAACACCGGCATCGTTAATATAATATTCCCGAGAAACCTCATAACCGGCTTTAGAAAGTAAGTTTCCCAGAGCATCTCCAATTACGGCACCTCTTGCATGTCCTATATGCATCGGCCCTGTCGGGTTGGCCGAAACGTATTCTACATTAACCGTTTTACCTCTGCCTAAATCGCAATCACCATATTTCAGGCCGCTTTCAAGAACCCTTGGTAAAAGGCGGGTCCAAAATTTAGGGACCATTTTTAAATTAATAAAACCGGGACCGGCCAACGAAACAAACTCAAATTCTGATCGCTTCAATAAACGATCAACGATTATTTCTCCTAATTCTTTGGGACTTTTTTTCGCTGGCTTTGCGAGGACCATGGCTGCGTTTGAAGCAAGGTCTCCGTGTACGGGATCCTTAGTTGTTTCTACGCCTACCTGCCCTAAGTTTAAGTCAGAGACTAACTTACCCTCTTCAATAAGGTTCCGGATCTCTGAACACACTATTTCTGATACAACTTTAAAATAATTCATAATTATTCATAAACATCGAACTGGCGTTTATGCTCTTGAAGAGCAAAGCGGTCGGTCATCCCGGAAATATAATCTGCTATTATCCTCGCTCGAATAGTGTCATCCATCCCCTTTACCCTGCCAAACCATTCTTCAGGCATTAATTCATTTTCTGCTTTAAATAATGAGAATAAGTCTTTAATAACCTTAGCTGCCTTGTTGGTCATTCTATTGACCCTTGGGTGGCGATACATCCGTTGAAACAAGAACTTCTTAAGACCAATATTAGTTTGCATCATCTCTTCAGACAAAGCCACAACAGGACTAGCCAGCTCCCTAACATTGTCGACAGATTTAGGCTTAAATTTTTTTAAACGCTTTCGGGTCTCTTGTAACAGGTCTCCAACCATTTGATCTATCATCCGGCGCGTTGTTTCGTGAACTAATCGTCCTTTCTCCAGATTTGGATATTTTTTATAAACATCCAAAATTATTGGCCCAACTAGTGGCTGTTCCATCAAATCATCAACCGTAAATAATCCGGCCCTTAACCCGTCATCAACATCGTGAGTGTTATAGGCTATATCATCAGCCAAAGCTGATATCTGGGCTTCAACGCCTGGTTGGGTGTGCCAATCAAGATCCTGAAGTTTATCGTATTCAGCTAACGCCCAGGGAAGTTTGCCCTTATCCTTGGATGATTGAATGAGTGGCCCATTGTGTTTAGCAAGACCTTCAAGAGTTTCCCATGTTAAATTTAACCCGTCAAAGTTGGCATATCGGGCCTCGAGTTGTGTTACTATCCGAATGGCCTGCCCGTTATGATCAAACCCACCGTAGGGCGCCATAACTGATTGTAACGCCTCTTCTCCTGCATGCCCGAAGGGTGGATGTCCTAAATCATGCGCGAGAGCAAGCGCCTCCGCGATGTCTTCATTAACTCCAAGAGTCCTGGCTAAAGAGCGCGCTATTTGTGCAACTTCTAGACTATGGGTCAGGCGGGTTCGGTAATGGTCTCCTTCATGATAGACAAACACCTGTGTCTTATATTTAAGCCGCCGGAAGGCGCTGGAGTGGACGATCCGGTCCCGGTCACGTTGAAAAACAGAGCGGGTTTGACTTTCCGCCTCAACAAACAAACGGCCACGGCTTGAATGAGGATTACTTGCGTAACACGAATTTTTAAAAACCATTTCTGTGATACCGGCAGCAATCATGATCAGGAACCTACAAGTCTTCTCTAATACCGGCAAAATGGGTCTGTGTGCAAACACAATTCTTTTAAACAAGTTATTGACCTTGGCCAGCCAAATACCTAATTGCCGTGTAGCAAAAAAATGTGCATTATTTTTGCATAAACAATGATAGTATCTAAAAAATGATAGACTCACCCGAACAAACAATTTCAATTAGTGACACAGCTTTAAAGCAAATCCGTGCGCTTACAACCAAGGGTGAATTCAAGGGCATGCAATTCCGCGTCGCTGTATCTGGAGGAGGTTGCTCTGGATTTCAATACGCCTTTTCCTTTGATGATGAAAAAAAAGACGATGATTTCATCATTAAAAGAGAGGAAGTATCCGTTCTTATAGATGAAATATCATGGGAATACATAGTCGGTAGCGAGCTACATTATACCGAGGAGTTGGTTGGATCCTTTTTCACAATGCGTAATCCTAATGCGCAATCGACTTGTGGATGTGGCGTTTCTTTCTCAGTTCCCTAACCCCCCCCTTTTTACTTTTAAATAAAGCCGCAATAATTAAAACTGCTTTTTATTGACAAATGCCTCAACGAAATATGACCAAAATAGCAACTTGGAATGTTAACTCGGTCCGTGCCCGGCTTCCGCGGGTCCTGGAGTGGCTTAAAGAATTTTCTCCGGACGTTGCCCTCCTTCAGGAGATCAAGGTGATTGACGAAAATTTTCCAAAGATGGAGATAGAAGATCTTGGTTATAATCTCGCTATACATGGACAAAAGACATACAACGGTGTGGCAATTCTTTCAAAATCCCCAATTGAAGATATACGCCGCGGTCTGCCGGGAGAGACCCTAGATGAACAGGCTCGATACATTGAGGGCCTTACTAACGGCCTGCGTGTCGCTTCAATATATTTACCCAATGGCAACCCCGTTCCTGGGGAAAAGTTTGATTATAAACTTAGCTGGATGGACCGATTAATTTCTCATACGGCTGATCTACTAAAGAACGATGAGGCCTTTGTTCTTGGCGGTGATTATAACGTAATTCCTGCGGATATTGATTGTTATGAACCAGCAAGGTGGATAGACGATGCTTTGTGCCAGCCGGAGTCACGCAGACGCTTTCGGTCACTTCTGAATCTTGGTCTGACTGAAGCATTTAGAGCACTGCACCCGGGACCAGGGTGCTACAGTTATTGGGATTACACTGGTGGTGCCTGGCAAAAGGATTTCGGTATCCGGATTGATCACATTCTCTTATCTCCACAAGCGTCTGATCGTTTAATCAATTGTGACATCGATAAAACGCCAAGAGGAAAAGAAAAGCCTTCTGATCACACACCCGTTTGGTGTGAAATTGAAAATAAAGAGGATATTTTCTGATGCAAAGATACCTTTTAGGCGCCACCCTATTTGGATTAATTTGGGCTTCAATCGCTTACACCCAACAAGGCGTCGATGACCCAGTGAAGCTAATCGCAGGAGTTCTCATCTTTGTAGTATTGGGAACGTTAATTTGTACGCTTTTGTCGCACGTCGTTCAGTGGTTTAAAAATCAAAAATGAATAACGCAGAGTTAATCGTCGCCACCCTAAAGAAGACCGGGATTACTCATGGTTTTGGCATTCCCAGTGGCAACGTTTTGCCAATTATGGAGGCAATGCGGACCGGGGGTATTGAGTTCGTCTTAACAGCCCATGAAGGGTCCGCTGGATTTGCAGCCGATGTAATGGGAAGACTAACTGGTATTCCTGGACTTTGCATCGCGACACTGGGTCCCGGCGCGACTAACCTCGCGACTGGCGTCGGCAACGCCTGGTTGGATCGTTCTCCAATGATTGCCATCACCTGCAACCTCAACACCGATCAGCTTGGTAGACGCATTCAGATGTACATCGATCATCACGCCCTGTTTGCGCCTATTACCAAGGCTAGTATGCCTTTGCGCCAAGGGAATGTAGCGGAAACGTTAGCGAAAGCAATTCAAATCGCTACGACGGAACCTATTGGTCCAGTTCACCTTGATCTCCCAGAAGATGTAGCCTTAGCAGCGAGCTTTGATGAAGTGCCCGCCCTAAAGCCTCCACCAGTGCAAAAAGAAGCACCAAAGGTAGCATTTGATGGGGCTATTGCAGCAATCTCTAAAGCAAAACGACCTCTTGCTATAATCGGTTCAAATGCGATGCGTCTCACTGAGAATAATCAAATTTTTAACTTCATTCAAAAACATCAAATTCCCTTCGCTACTACAACGATGGCAAAGGGTCTTATCGACGATAATCATCCGCTTGCAGTTGGCTGCATCGAACGCGCTTGTCGGCAACATCAGAGAAAGTTCCTTCAAACTGCCGATCTAATCATTGGTCTTGGCTATGACACAATTGAAGTCGAATTTGAGGCTTGGATTGGTTCCACCCCTCTCCTCCAAATAGATATTGAAGAACCAGATCTTGGCGAGGGTGTAGTTTGCAAGGAAAAAGTGATTGGCAATTTAAGTAAATCCCTCGCTACTCTAACCGCGGCAAACGTCGTTTCAAATGATTGGACTGAAGATGAATTGGCTGAACACCGTAAAACCTTTAACCAATTATTAAGGCCAAACGTAAGAGAGTTTTCAGCCTACCAAGCCATCGATGCTGTTCGTGATGCTCTTCCTCCCGAAGGAATTCTCAGTTTTGATGTTGGGGCGCATACTCATCAAATTGCAAGCCAATGGAATTCGCCCGGGGCAAAACGTTTTCTAATAACTAACGGTTGGTCTTCAATGGGGTTTGGACTTCCGTCGGCGATTGCCGCAAAGTTGTCCTGTCCTGAGCAACCGGTTGTTTGCCTAATTGGTGACGGTTGTTTTCAGATGACATGCGGTGAGCTAGCGACCGCGAAGAGACTTAAAATTACTCTCCCGATTGTTGTTTTGGATGACCGGTGGCTTGGTTTAATTCGCGTGAAACAATTAAGACGCCAGTACGGGATTTATGGAACAGAATTACAATCAGAAAGTTACCGTGCTCCTCCGGAACATTACTTTGGAGTGTCCGCCGTAGGTGTTAACGATCCCGGAAGCCTTAGGCTTGCCGTTGAAAATGCGCTAAAGGCGAAGGGCCCAACGGTTATCGAGGCTATCGTAAATTCTGAGCACTATATAGAGACAGTATTTGATTAAAGATTTTTAATCAAATATCGGCGTAACAATGGCTTTCCTTCTTGCCGCCCGGGTGTACGACAGCGCCAGCCGAAGCAGGACCAACGGTTTGAGCGTAACGCCATAGCGCACCTGATTGAAAGTCGTGTTTTCTTGGTTTCCAGTTTTTTTTACGACGGGCCAACTCAGCTTTTGTCAACGCTACATCCATCCTACCCTTTTTGGCATCAATGCTAATAATGTCACCGTTCTTTACAAGACCAATAGGTCCTCCTACAGCTGCCTCAGGCCCAACGTGTCCAATACAAAACCCGCGAGTCCCTCCCGAAAACCTACCGTCAGTTACCAAGGCAACCTTCTCCCCCATTCCCTGACCATACAAGGCAGCGGTTGTCGACAGCATTTCTCGCATTCCTGGACCTCCCCTGGGGCCTTCATAACGAATTATAATTACATCCCCTTCCTTGATCTTGGAGTTTACTACGGCTTCAAAGGCATCCTCTTCGCAATCAAACACCCTCGCCGGGCCCTTGAAGAAAAGGTTTTGCATTCCAGCAACCTTAACAATTGCCCCATCGGGGGCGAGGTTTCCCTTTAGTCCAACAACTCCACCCGTTGGCGTAATTGCATTCTTTACTCGATAAACTACGTCTTGGTCCTTAGGAAATTTAATTCGACGATGATTTTGGGAAAGCGTTTTACCCGTCACGGTCATACAATCTCCATCCAAAATTCCTGCATTTAGAAGTTCTTTGATCACCACAGGCGCTCCTCCGATACGGTACATATCTGTTGCTGTATACCTTCCCCCAGGCATCAGGTCCGCAATATATGGTGTTTTCTTAAAAATCTTCGCCACATCGTCGAGGGTATATTTAATGCCAGCCTCGTGCGCAATTGCGGGCAGATGTAAGGCAGCATTCGTCGACCCTCCGGTTGCCGCAACAACTTTTGCTGCATTGTCGAGGGATTGCCGAGTTACAACATCCCGCGGCCGAATGTTTTTTGCTAAACAATGCATAACACCTGCGCCTGTTTCCCTCACAACCCTGTCGCGAGATTTAAAAGATGCAGGGGCGCCAGCCGAACCAGGGAGAGCGAGCCCTATAGCTTCAGAAACACACGCCATTGTGTTGGCCGTAAATTGTCCACCACAGGAACCGGCGCAGGGGCATGCAACACTCTCCAATTTATCCAAGTCAGCGTCACTCATCTTCCCGGCCGCATGCATACCAACACCTTCAAATACATCTACAACCGTAACGTCGCGACCTTTGAAGCGTCCCGGCAAAATCGTACCACCATAAATAAATACACTCGGAACATTAAGACGAACCATAGCCATCATCATACCAGGCAGAGATTTATCACAACCTGCAAGTCCAACCAGGGCATCATAACAATGCCCGCGCATCGTTAGCTCAACAGAATCCGCAATAATTTCTCTAGAAACTAGAGATGACTTCATGCCGGCATGCCCCATTGCGATGCCATCCGTGACTGTTATGGTAGTAAATTCCCTTGGAGTTCCGCCATTTTCAGCGACACCTTTTTTCGCTGCTTGAGCTTGGCGTGATAACGAAATATTGCACGGGGCAGCCTCATTCCAGCAAGTTGCAACACCAACTAGGGGCTGATGGATTTCTTTTTCTGTAAGCCCCATAGCGTAAAGATAGCTCCGGTGAGGCGCACGTTCCGGTCCCTCAGTTACATGACGACTAGGCAGTTTTGCTTTATCGAATGTATAACGCTTGCGTCTTTTTGTTGTCTTCCGTTTTTTAACTACCCTGGATCCGTCCGGCATTATTTTCTCTTTCTTTTTTACAACTCCTAAACGATCAACATAAACCGCCGCCCCAGGAGTTCCTAGTCAAAAAAATGATCAATTAAGGAAGCAGCCCTGCCTCGCGATAGGCTTCCACGGCACCGGAATGCAATGAAACTCCACCTGGTTCGAAAAGATCCTGGCCGGCAGTTTTGAATTCTTTGAACAGTTCTTCCAATCCCTTATATAACTCCAGATTTTTACCCAGAGAATTAGCATTCTTAATCATGCCCCCTACCAAATCTCTGACAATGGTATTGTCAACCCGCTCGTGCGTCGCAATTACATTTAGGACACCGACTTGGGCACTTTCTTTTACTACCCCTCTAAAGGCACCAACAGGGATTGAAGCCTGACGATAAAATGTCGCCTTTTCTAGGACCGTTTCCAACTGCCCCGGAGAGTAGATCAACACGCGAACATTGCAACTATTTGCAAGCTCCGTCATTACTGGGTTTGGAATTGGGCACTGCCACTGCGCGTCAATTTCTCCGGCACTCAATTTTTGAGCGCCCTCCGAAAAACCGATATGTATCGGCTCAAAATCATCGAAGGAAATTCCAAGAATTTGAAAAATAGTCTTTGTATGTTGGTACATACCGCTATCGGCAAAGTTGACGGCGACTTTGCGTCCTTTCATGTCATCAATGGTATATAAATCAGAATCTTCTCGAACCACAAAAAACATCGGCCCAACGTTTGCAGGCGCTGCCATACGGATAGCTATCGGCTCTTTAAAAGGGCTTTCGCCACGTAACGCTCTTCCAATCCAATTAGATGCAGAGAAACCAAATTGTAATTCGCCGGAATGCAATCCTAAAGCACTTCCGACACTAGATCCCGTCATAGGCTTTGTTTCGACCGTATAGGTCTCTCTTAAAAGATTAGCGACTGCTTCTCCTTGGCGGTGGAACGTACCATTAATTTCACTCGTGCCAATACGGATATCCATGGTGTCTCTCCCCATCTTTTTAAACTAATTATTAATTAAAATCGATCCTTAAACATTAGTCTGCACAATTCAGAAGAAAACCAAGACTGAAAAATTTATTCCCATTATATGATTTGAAAGATTAGGCCGGAATGATAAAAATCCGAAGCTTTGACTTCTTTAAATTCATAAATTTACAATTTTAAAGGTCATACAAATTAAAATTACAGCCCTTCTAATCGTCCAAGCGCATCCGATAGCTTGTCGTGGGTCTGTTGATATTCTTCGAGACGTTTACGATTCTCCTCAACAACTTCGGCTGGCGCTCTCGAAGTAAACTTTTCGTTTGCAAGTTTCTTTGTTAATCCTTCAATTTCTTTTTTTGCATTTTCTATTTCTTTAGTAAGCCGCTCTGTCTCTAAGTCAAAATTGATAATATCACCAACAGGTAAAAAATAAGTTGTGCCCTCTACAATCGCTTGAACTG
>PBOV01000045.1 GCA_002724505.1 Rhodospirillaceae bacterium
AATTGCATTAGGGGATTCTTTACGACCATGAATCTTTCCTCCAAATTTCATTGCGAGGTAAAATAAAGCCTTCGCTTAATTGATGAATCTGGCGATCTTTTAAATCAAAAAACGAATCTGTAAAGGGGAAAAACTGCCAGGCAAAAAAAAAGAAAATTGGCGGAAGAGAGTGGGAGTTGAACCCACCAGGCACGTTTAACGCCCCTCACCGGGTTTGAAGCCCGAGCGCAGCACCGGCTCACGAATCCCTTCCGCAATTTCTGCAGTTTTAGGGTCTTTTGTATCCACGGTAAATCCTAATTCGCGCTTGCCATCAGAATAACCCGGCAGCTGGTTTAACGATGTGCCGGGTGTTGCCTTCGCGTTTCGTAAACCCGGCTTTATCAAAAAATTCTAATATTTCTATGGTCATATTGCGGCCGATCCCAGATTTATTACGAAACCCCGCCGCTGTTAATTCTTTCTGATTAGCCAACAATTCAGCCATGGCTGCCAAATCCTGAATGGCATCTGGTAACAAAAACCGGTTCTGAGAGATTTGTATAACAAAGCCCGTTCCCGCTAATCGGCGCATAAATGCGTTAAGCGCGTTGGACTTAATGTCTAATTCTTCAGCTACTTCGTGCATTGAGACCGGCTTTAATCCGGCATTTTCCATAGTTTGGCGTACCTCTGACCAAAGCTTTTTGTCCTGAGCGTTCATGCTCATCTGATGCCCTAGGAGGCGCAGGCGACGATTGGTAAGGATCAGTTCCTTTGCGGTGGCGAGTTGACCGACTACAGCGTTAAAGAACGCCACAGACGGCCTTGGATCAAGTGTCAATCTTAGGGTGTTTGCAGCCGGACCAAGTTGATCGGGCTGGGTGCGGTGCCATTTCTCCAGAGCTTTTAAAATGCTGGTTGCAAGGGCGTCCCAATGCGACCTCGAAATTCCAATTTGTTCGGTATCCCGGCCAGTAATGATCATGTCGAGATCAGACCATAATGCCTCTGCCTGAAACGGAGTTAAATTACGACTAGTTATAAAATGCGCAAGATTAACACCATTCGGCTGCACATTTATCAGAGACCTTAAAGCGTCAATTGGATCGCTATTCTCCATCGCAGCAACAGCGGCGAGACGCTCAGGCTTAGAACGGCCTCGTGCTGGCGCGAAAGGGTCAATGACGCTTCCACCTGCTATCGTCCGACGCGCAGACTGATCGCGCAAAATGAGGCGATCGCCGTGCAAAACATTTGTAGGTTCGTCCAGAACCAGCTGCACAATAGCGGATTCGCCGGGGGCAATATTTTTCCTGTCTAGCATCGCGACGCGCGCACCGATATCGCAGGCGCCAATGTGTAAGTGAGCCGGTGTCCAATGTTTTAGCGCACGAGTTTCTGATTTAAGCAACCGGATACGGGCGTCAAACCGCCTCGTGGGCGCGTGAATAACCTCATCTAAAACCCAGTCGCCGCGATGGATTTCATCCTTGATGATATTAGGTCCAGTAATGTTAAGGGCGCAGCGCTGACCGACCCGGCCAGTTTCGGCGTCACGGTTCTGGGCGTGAATGCCCCGTACCCGCACCTGGTGTCCTGCTGGGGATATATTTAATTGATCTCCAACCGCGACCCTCCCTGAAAAGACGCTACCGGTAACGACTAGGCCCGCACCTGGAACTGTGAAGCGACGGTCTATTGCAAGACGAAAGTTTCCATCAAGTTTTGTAGATTTAAATTTGCGGGCGACCGTTTCCAAATGTGTTCGAAGGTCATCAATACCATCACCGTTAATGGCTGAGACAGGATATATTGGGGCGCCGTCTAGCGAGGTGCCATCCAGAAGCATTTCAGTGAGTTCCATGACTTCTTCGATACGTTTTTTATCAGTGCGATCGATTTTGGTGATTGCAACGACGCCGGCTGATAGACCCAGCAGATCAAGAATTGCTAAATGTTCTTCTGTCTGGGGCATCGGGCCATCATCAGCAGCGATTACTAGGAGTACACAATCTATACCGGTAACACCCGCCAGCATGTTGCGGACGAATCTTTCATGACCTGGTACGTCAACGAATCCTAAAACATGATCCTGTTCGAGTTGGTGATAGGCATAGCCGAGATCTATTGAAATCCCTCGCGCTTTTTCCTCTGGCAGCCGGTCGGTATCCACACCGGTCAACGCTTTGACGAGAACGGTTTTACCGTGATCTATATGGCCAGAGGTCGCAATAATCATTGGATTTTTAACTTTTCCAGCTGGTTTAAAAAGGTTTTTTCATTGCTTGCCTCCAGACAACGTAGATCCATCCAGAGCGCGTTTTCTTGAATTCTACCAATGACAGGCATGGGTAAATTTCGAAAGGCATCGGCCAGACGTTTTAAGCCAGTACCAACACCTTGTTTAGCGGTAGGCCGTATAACCAACGCAACACTATCAAGGCGTTCAGCGGGTAATGAGCCACTTCCAATTTGGCTCTGGCATTTCTCTAGTGTCACTGAATATTGGTCGCTGAGAGCCCTGTTGATTGCTGACGAAACTCGCTGAGCAGTCTCTTGTATCTGATCTTTCCTGCGGGCTAACAGTCTGAGTGTTGGAATTCTCTCAGCAAGCCTATGAGGATCATCATAGAGCCGGATTATGGTTTCCAGCGCTGCTATTGTCATCTTATCGCAACGCATTGCGCGTTTCATCGGGTTCTTTTTGATTTTAGAAATCAGGTCAGCCCTGCCAGCGATTATGCCAGCCTGAGGGCCACCAAGCAGTTTGTCACCGCTGAAACTGACGAGATCTGCGCCGCTTGCTAGAGCTTCCTGAGCAGTAGGTTCATGGGGCAATCCGTAACGCTGAAGGTCAGTCATGGTACCACTGCCCAGATCAACTGCAAATGGCAGGTCGTATTTGTGTGCAAGCAACGCCAACTCTGACGCGCCTACAGCCTTCGTAAAACCTTGAATTTCATAATTACTGGTGTGGATTTGCATGAGCATGGCGGTACGCTTACCGATCGCTTCTTCAAAGTCTTTGAGGTGTGTGCGGTTTGTAGTGCCCACCTCCCGCAACTTTGCGCCGGCACGAGACATGATATCGGGTATTCGGAATGCGCCACCGATTTCGATTAACTCACCGCGCGAGACAACCACTTCCTTGCGCAGAGCGAGACTGTTCAAGATTAATAATACCGCAGCCGCATTGTTATTGACGATCGTGACCGCTTCAGCACCGATGAGTTGAGAGAGAGTGACTTCAAGGTGGGTATCGCGATCCCCGCGCTTGCCAGTCTGAAGATTATATTCGAGGTTACTAGCACCGCGAGAGACAGCGGCTATGGCTTCTAGTGCTTCCTCGGGTAATGGTGCGCGCCCAAGATTAGTATGGAGGACGGTGCCGGTAAGGTTGAATACTGGTTTAAGTGATGGCGAGAGATTTTCTTCAAGCTGGGTAGCTGCACGAGAAAAAATATCCGCTAATAAAATTTTCTCGACCCTGCCAGTGTCTTTTTTAGCGATATCCTTCCTTAGTTTGGCGAGATCCTCACGCAAAGCCCTAGTTACGGATTGGCGACCAAATGTTTCAATTAAAGTCGCGGCCTCTGCCGTTCGCAGCAACTTGTCTACGGAAGGGAGCTTAGAAAATTGGCTGTCGGTAGGACCCGTCATGTCAGGCCCCACGCAGCCACAAATTTTTTATGTCAGATAGTTTGCGCTTTAATTGCTTCCTCCCAGCCATCTGGGTCAAATAAATGCGGCCCCTCTTTTCCGGCGTATGTAATCTTGCCGTTGGGGTCGATGACAAAAAGGCGGATGGGCGCCGCGACATACGTATTTTCCACCTCATCATCGATATTATCGATGAGCATGGGATATTTAAGGTCAAGTCCAATCTGGCAAGCGTTGCCAACTTCAGCGCGTTCATCGGCCGTTGTAGGCGCTTTATAGAAAATCTCAGTTTCGAGATTTTGCAGCGTCTGCCAGCCATCAGAGGGGTGTGCTTCACGTACATAGATCAGAAAAAATTCAATGTTATCTTTATTCGCTTCATAAATTTCATTCAGTCTCACGGACTGATCACGAAAGGGAGGTCACGTATAAGAGCCAAAACAGAGGGCTACCGATTTTCCTCTTAGATCTGACAGCTTTACGTAATCACCGGTGCGCTTTTTGGTTCGGTCAAGACGCTCCAGTTCAAAGTCTGGCGCATTATCACCAACCTTTGGCACCTGGCTTTGTCGCGCTTTTTGGTTAGCCATCATGACGTCGAAATCTTCGGCGCTCATATCAGAAATTTGCAACCAAACATCGCGTTTTTCCGGAAAGCTCATCGATTTCCAGTCCAAATCCTTGAACTGTTCAAAACGGGGGTCCATTAGGTTTTTCCTCCCAGTAATTTTTTTCAGGCGAGAGACTAAAACTATTTGTTCCATTCGGCAAATGTCGCTCTTGCAATTGTGATTTGTCCTGTGACAATGACCTTGTTTCCAAATGGAGTAATTAAATGGCAACTAAATTAGATATTGGTGATGCCTTTCCCGCAATGACCTTGAATTTGGTTGGTGGCGGCACGGCAACACTACCGGATCTGGCAGATGCTAAGTACCAGCTTATCCTGTTCTACCGGGGACATTGGTGACCTTACTGCCGTCGGCAGTTGGTCGGCTTTGAAAATGAAAAATCTACTCTTGATGCTGAAGGCATAAAGGTAATTGCGGCTAGCATTGATACAGGTGATGAAGCAAAAATGGTCGCTGACGAGGTGTCGTTTCCTGTTGGTCAAGGCGTGACGCACGAGCAGGCAATGCTCCTTGATGCGTGGTGGGAAGATCGTCGCGGTATTATTCAGCCGTCTGAATTTCTACTTGGTGAAGATGGAAAGGTTGTTTCATCAAGCTACAGCGCTGGGCCTCTCGCCCGCATGGATGCTGCCGATGTCATCAAGCTTGTGCAGCTTTTCGAACGGCGGAAAGCAGAAGCTGCTCAGAAGTAAATAGGAATTACGTGCGCCGGACTGGCCCGTAATAATTTTATGGAGGTCATATGGCGCGCGTTTCTCTCGTTGAGGCGGAAGGTCAACTGGAACTTGCTGAGTTCGTTGATAGGTTAAAAGCAGGCCGTCGCGGCAAACTCCTCAATATATACAAGATTTTGCTGAATAATCCGCCTGCTGCTTCTGGCTGGTTTGATTATCTCAACATGGTGCGCTGGGAACTTGGTATTGAGGGTCGAATCCGAGAGCTTGTGATAATCCGCATCGCCTACTTCAATCGCGTGCAATATGTCATCAAACAGCACGTTCCCGAACTTGCCGAGGCCGAGGGGCTCTCCTTGGCCGAATGTGATGCGCTGAAAGACTGGGAGAACTCCGATCAGTTTGATAAGCGCGATCGCGCGATCCTTGCTTATACCGACTCAATGTCACGGGATATCCAGGTGCCCGATGAAGTCTATAATGCAGTCGCGGCGCATTTTAACGACGAGGAAATGGTGGGGCTAACAGTACTCATCGGCACTTACAATATGAATACCCGCATATTTCAGGCACTTGATATTGATTTAGAAAAATAATTGAGGATGTTTAGTTGGGGTGGAAAAAGAGTCTTCGGCCCATTAAGTTTGTGTTAACGACTTTCGCTTTTTGAGGGATAGGAACGGGTAAGTTTTATGGACACTATATCCGACACGAATAAAATTGACTGGGTGGCTCGGGCTCGAGGCCTGCAGGACTTAATCATAGACTCTGCAAACGAAACTGAAGAGCAGGGTAAGGTCACCCCAGCGGTCATGGAAGCGCTGCACGATGCGGAATTGTTTCGTATGGCGCTACCGCGTTCCATAGGTGGCGGTGAAGCAGAACCTTTAACATTGATGAAAACTATCGAGGCTATAGCCGAGGCTGATGCGAGCACGGCTTGGTGTGTTGGGCAAGGAACTGGTTGTACCTGGGGATCGGGATATATTTCGCATGAAGTATGCAACGATATTTTCGGCCCTCGCGATGCCGTGTTAGCCTGGGGCCCCCCCGCCAAGGCTGCCGCCATCCCGGTTGACGGTGGTTATAAAGTTACCGGCGAATGGCGGTTTGGAAGTGGTAGCCGAAACGCTACCTGGCTTGGCGGACACAGTCGCGTCTGCGATGAGGGTGGAAATCATCTTAAAGACGATGATGGAAAACCTCGTATGCGGACCATGCTGTTTCCAAAATCGAGCGCGGAGATGATTGATGTCTGGCAGGTAATGGGACTTAAGGGTACGGGCAGCGATAATTACAAAGTAACAGATCTGTTTATTCCCGAAGAATATACCACCTGGCGTGACAGCCAACCGGATCGTGTCGAGAAAGGGCCGCTCTATAACATACCACTGCTGACCAGCTACGGCATCATGTTCTCTGGTCTGACACTTGGTGTTGCCCGCACCATGCTTGAAGACTTCAAAAAGCTTGCAGAGACAAAGACGGGGGGCGGGATGAAAACCGTATTACGTGAAAACGCAGTGATTCAGTCCCAAGTTGCGATTAACGAGGCTAAATTACGTTCAAGTAGAGCGTTTCTGATTGAGATGATAGAAGAGTATTGGGAGGCACAATGCTAAGGCGAGCCACCCTCCTTTGACATCCGTGCCCGCCTCCGTCTTGCCATTACCTATTCCATGAATCAGGCGCAGGAGGTTGCTAATTTCGTATTTCAGGCTTGTGGCACTAACGCAATCTTTGAAATTAATCCGTTTGAACGCCGTTTCCGGGACATCCATACGGTATTGGCGCAGGGACAGTCGCACGTCTCGAACTATGAGCCGGTTGGTGAAGTCCTTATGGGTCTACCGCCATCGGGACATCGCGTTTAATAGGTTTGCGCAGTATTTTGCCGCCCAACCCCTTATTCTTGGCGGACATTTTTGCTAAAGTCATAGTCTTCGCTGCTGACGCAATTGAAATGCGACATAATTGTCGTCTGGTCATGGGCGGGTGACATTACTTCCTGTAAAAAGTCCTTTTGCACTCTCCACGCGGCCTCCGCTTGATCCCGGCGGTAGCGGCCCGGCATTGTATCGTTCAGCCAGCCATGGGGGGCACCCGGAAAGACGTGGACAGCATGACTCTTGCCTTTCTCTTCTAAACAATTGCGGAAGCGTCTTACGTGGGTTAACGAAATCATATGATCAGCTTCCCCAAACATCCCCAAAATCGGGCAATTGACCTTTGCTATAATGTCTTCCAAAGGCTCGTGATATAGATCGCTGGTTTCCCATTCACGATCTTGCGCCGCACCATACCATACCAGGGCGGCTGCTACTTTGCGCCGCGCTGCGATAACTAATGGGTGTCGGCCGGTCTGGCAAACACCTTTAACCGCGATACAATCATCATCAACTTCCTTCATCCCTTCGAGCACATCAATGGCAGTTCCAAGATGTTCCGCTGCTTCGTCATCAGTAATATCATAGCGAGCATTTCCAGCGTGAAGCTCCTTTTGGTCAGGGTGACGAAAAAAACAATCTGGCGCGATACATATAAAACCTTCGCGGGCGAAACGCGCTGCCAAGTCGAGTGTGTGCTGCACGAGCCCGTATCGTTCATGCATAATTACGATGGCTGGTCGGGGTCTGCTAATCTCTCCCGGAACTGCAATGAAGGCTGGCAGTCCACTTTCGCAAACAATTCTTTTGGTCTCGATGTCCGCCATTTTGCATTTCCCCTTGGATGTTTCGTAAAATTATCCTTACCCAAAGGTGAAGCGAGACGATAGTCAAGCCTATCAACGAACTTGATTGTTTTCGGGTCTTTGCCAACGGCGCANAAATTCGCTATCACCTATATCATGGCTACTCAGAAAAAAGATCTTCTCGGCCAGCGGCTGCAGAGACTCGAAGACCCACCATTGATCACGGGGCAGGGAAACTATGCCGCAGATATCAATTTCCCTAATCAACTGCATATGCGGATCGTGCGGAGCCCCTATGCGCACGCTAAAATCACGTCGATTGATACGNCCGAGGCTGNGGCCATTCCGGGTGTGGTAAAGATTTGGACAAGCAAAGATATAGCNGATTTGCCACCTATTGATTTCCGGGCCGACAAGTCTTCCGAAGAGCTAAAACCTTTCCGGCAAAATGTCCTGGCGACAGATCGGGTGCGTTATGTCGGTGATCCAGTTGTCGCGATCTTTGCGGAAGATGCTTATATCGCTGAGGATGCCGCTGATCTTGTCGTGATTAATATTGAGCCTTTAAGGGTGATCACGTCGGCGGATGATGAGCCTGGTGAATTTGATGATGGGTTAAGCTCTGAAGCAGGTTTGTTAACTCATACCTACGGGGATGTTGACGCCGCCTTTGCGGCTGCTGAAACGGTAATCGAACTTGACCTGCGGACGGGGCGTCATTCCGGTGTGCCGATGGAAACCCGCGGCGCTATCGGTGTTTATGATTCTCAAAATGATATCCTAAAACTCTTTGGCGCTGCGAAGGTTCCGCATCGCAATCGTGATACGCTAGTTAGAATGTTAGGGCGCGAGGAGGATAAAATTGAACTTCACGAAGGCCATACGGGTGGGGGCTTTGGCATTCGCGGCGAGTTATATCCTGAAGATGTTTTAGTGCTAGTAGCCGCTCAACGGCTTGGCCGACCAATCAAATGGATCGAAGACCGCCAGGAACATATGATCGCAGCTAATCAAGGCCGCAATCAGCATCATATGGTTAAAATTGCCGTCGATAAAAATGGTATAATCCTTGGGATGGAGGATGAATTCTTCCATGACCAGGGCGGTTATATCCGGACCCACGGTGCGAATGTGCCGAACCGGACAATGTGTATGCTAACCGGTGCCTATAATGTACCCGCCTATCGGGCATTGTGTCATTTAAGACTAACCAATAAGACACCCGCGGCCACTTATCGCGCACCCGGACGGTTTGAAAGCACGTTTGTGCGCGAAAGATTAATGGATGCGCTATCAGCGAAACTCGACATCAATCGCATTGAGCTTCGCCGCCGTAATCTGATCACCGCTGATCAAATGCCGTTCACCATAAATTTTGATGAACCAGGTGTTGAGNACCTTGAGATCGACAATGGTGATTATCCAGCACTGTTAGATAAGGCGCTGACCTGGCTGAAATGGGATGAGCTGGAAGCTGACCTCAAACGCCGTCGAGCAAATGGAGAGATGGTTGGGTCTGGTATCGGTGTCTTCGTCGAGGAAAGTGGCAAAGGTCCGTCCGACGGCGCCCGTATTTCTGTTGATGAAAACGGTGACGTTGAAGTTCTGACTGGTGGGGCATCNTTGGGTCAGGGGTTTGAGACGACGATGGCCCAAATATGCGCCAATGCGCTTGGCGTAGATTACCAGCGTATTAAGGTTATCCACGGTCAGACTAATTTGATTCCGTATGGAATTGGAGCGCATGCGGCGCGAGCTACGGTAATGACNGGCAGTGCGGTTAATGTGACNGCNTTGACTTTGCGGGATANGGCGCTGAGCCTCGCGGCAGAAATGCTCCAAANGCCNNTNAAATCTCTCGATATCGTCGAAGGAACGGTNATNGTTANGGAAAATCCNTCTGGCCCNTCNATTACACTCGCNGAANTNGCCCGNCGAAATGTGGNGGGNCTCACNGCAGAAGATTTTCATAAAACNAAAGAGTCGGCGTTTCCCTACGGTATCCATTTTGCTGTGGTCAAAGTAGATCCAGATACCGGCCGCATCGATGTGGAGCGCTTTATGGTCGCTTATGATGTAGGCTGTATGGTCAATGAAATGTTGCTCGAGGGGCAGTTGGTTGGTGGGTGCATTCAAGGGATCGGCGGTGCGCTTTATGAAGAGTTCATTTATAGTGAAGACGGTGAGCCTATGGCGGTGACGTTCGCTGATTATATGATTCCAACTCTGGATCGCGCGCCAAAGGTTGAATGTATGATAACCGAAGATGCACCAAGCCCACATAATCTTCTTGGTCTAAAAGGTGGCGGCGAGGGTGGCATTAATGGCGTTGGTGCAGCGATTGCCGGGGCAATTGATGAGGCTATTGGTATACCCGGAGCAATCATACAATTACCGGTCACGCCGCAGCGCATGAAAACGATTCTAAAAAATTTGTAAGGGTTCGCCCTACATTGAATTACAAATAATTACCGCGATACCGCGTGGCTAGGAGAAGGTACTATGGGACAAAAGCTCGAATTGACACTGGCGATGGGTGATTACGAAATTGTCCGAGCGCTCAAAGATGGCACGGTTGAACCTGATGGTATCAAACTCAACATTCTCACTAAGATGGATTCGACGACCCGCCATTGGAGGTTCTTGCGAAATCAGGATTTCGATGTCGCAGAGTGCTCATGCTCGTCTTATTTGGTGGCGCGTGACCAAGGAATGCCCTTTGAAGGGATTCCGGTATTTTTACATCGGCGGTTCCGGCATGGCTTTATGTTTATCAATTCTCAAAAAGGCTTCAAAGAACCGAAAGATCTAATTGGCTGCAGAATGGGGGTCAAACAATTTCAGTCAAGTGCTCAGCTTTGGATGCGGGGAATTCTGGAACATGAATATGGTGTGCCACATCGTTCAATGGAGTGGTTCTCAGAGTTGGATGAAAGTATCGAGTTTGATCCGCCCGAAGATCTTAAACTCACACGCCTGCCTAACAACAAGTCAGTAGAAACCATGC
>PBOV01000010.1 GCA_002724505.1 Rhodospirillaceae bacterium
AAAAATTTTTTGAGCATTTGTTCTTCTAGCCATAAAAGTTTGAGCAATAATGTGTCAAAACCTTTGACCATCAAAGTTGAAATTTGATTTAACCTTTAGCCCACAAAACCTGTTTCATGATATTTAGCGTTACTATTTTAGAATGAAATACATTTATGGACCTTTGGCTCCAACAAGCATTACAACAAAATAATTATGCATATCGATATCAATCACAAAAAGAGCAATGCGGGAAGTACACATATGTACAAAAATTTAATTTTAGGACCCACAAGTCGACTAATTTAAATGGACAGTTCTCTGGCCTTGTCCTCCCATCGTCACTGAGCGATAACCTACTCAATAGGAGAGGAATATATGACGGGACAAACAATCTTTGACAAAATTTGGAACGCCCACGTCGTCACCGAAGTAAAAGGGGAGACGCTAATGTACGTCGACCGGCTCCTAATTCATGAAGGGTCCCGTCACTCTTTTTCTATGCTCCGTAATATGAAAATGAAGCCGTATAGAAAAGAGCAAATTTTTGCTTTTGCAGACCACTACATTCCTACCGAAACAACAAAAGGAGGAATTCCTGCGGTCAAAGATAAAAAAATCCGCAACATGCTAGAGTTGATGGAACAAAATACTGCCGATATGGAAATTCGTTACTTTGGCTTTCACGACCCTAATCAAGGTATCCTGCATGTCGTACCTCCAGAACAGGGCATCTCCCAGCCTGGGTTTTTTCTTTGTGGTGCAGACTCCCACACCTCAACTCATGGTGCTTTTGGAAACATCTCATTTGGCGTCGGCGCCTCCGAGGCAGGCCATATAATGGCTACCCAATGCCTCTGGCAACAACGCCCGTCAACAATGCGAATCAATGTGGAAGGAATTTTACCCTTTGGCGTATACGCCAAGGACCTGATCTTGGATATCATATCAAAATTCGGGGTTGGCATAGGTGTCGGGAAATCAATCGAATTCGCCGGTTCCTGCATTGAAAAACTTACAATGGAACAGCGCATGACGGTCTGTAATATGACAATTGAAGCGGCAGGTCGCATGGGTATCATCGCGCCCGACGAAACAACTTATGCATATATGGAGGGCCGAGCGTACGCTCCTAAGGGCTCTCTCTGGGATGAAGCTTACGAATACTGGCAGACGTTACCGACCGACGAAGAAGCTNTATTTGATAACGAGATTACGCTCGACGTAGAGGAATTAGTACCGATTGTCACCTGGGGTACCAATCCTGGAATGGCCCAGCCTATTACTGGANCCATTCCCTCCCCTGACGCCGCCGAAAACGAAGACGAGCGTCGNGAGATTCAAACTGCACTGGATTACATGGGTCTTCANCCGGGACAAGGAATGGAAGAAATTGAAATTGANCGTGTCTTTATAGGCTCATGCACAAATTCTCGAATTGAGGATCTCCGAGCTGCCGCCGATGTCGCAGCTAAAGGGAANGCCAAGGTAGAGGCTTGGGTCGTCCCCGGCTCCCAATCCATCAAACGCCAAGCGGAAATTGAGGGACTCGACAGAGTATTCACAGAAGCCGGTTTCCAATGGCGTGAGCCCGGCTGCTCCCTCTGTACAACGCTCAACGGTGATTTGCTAAAAGATGGGCAGCGTTGCGTTTCCACTTCGAACCGGAATTTTAAAGGCCGACAAGGCCCGAACGGCAGAACTCACCTTGCGAGCCCGGCCATGGCCGCGGCAGCGGCGATCACAGGCAAGCTAACAGACGTTCGTACGCTTGGCTAAGGAAAACACTATGAAAGCTTTTACAAAACTAACAGCCGTCGCATGTCCGTTCGATGAGGTAAACGTTGACACTAATCAGCTATGCCCGACCCGCTTTAACAAGCTACCAGTTGGGGACCCTTATCTTCAAAAGGTAATGTTCCACGACCAGCGTTTTACCCATGACGGTAAAAAACGAAATACAGACTTCATCTTTAACCGGGATCCATACACAAAAGCCGAGATAATTGTCGCTGACCGCAATTGGGGTATCGGTTCATCACGNGAAAGCGCNGTTTATGCAATGACCGCCTTCGGTATAAAGNCCGTAATNGCTGTCAGCTTCGGCGACATCCACTACAACAACATGACCAAAAATGGGCTATGCCCGGTNCAGCTATCACAACAAGCTTGCGANGATTTACGTACTCAGCTGTTAAAAAATGTCGGNGCATTAATAACGGTCAATCTTGAAGAGCTGAAGGTCATTGCACCNGACGGAACTGAATATCAATTTCAAATGCATCCTTTGAAAGTTCGTTGCCTACTTGAAGGGCTCGACGATATAGCTCTTACGAAAGAGTTTGTCAGTAAGATTAAGNTATTTGAGGAGAAGCATCACAAATCCAAACCATTTATGAAAGTTNTCAATGAATCCTGCGAGTAATTTAAGGTTTTCATCAAGTAGTCAGAGCTCCCCGCGNCACTAAAGCATTCGTNACACAGAATAAGTAATTTNTTTAAACTGATAAACCTACNAAATGGNTCCTGCAGTAACCTCTATGGTAATGCTGTGCTCAGTGACCGTTGTGATGCCTTTGTTTATTAACCTGGCGAAAGGTTAAACCGGTTAACACTACACCTGCTGCAAGTGCGACGTGGCCTACGACCAATTCACCCCAATACGCATAGGAGCCGAAGGCGAGGCAAAACAAAGAGGACCACATTACCGACAAGAACGTCATAATTTGAAAGCGTTGCGCCTTCGGTAGTTCCTGCAGGGGGTTTTTGTTTTCATCCATAATCACAGAATACGTATCCTTCACAAAATTCTCCATCAATTATTTACCAAACATACAACCGATACGCCGACACCTTTTCCTTAGATCACTAATCTTTTTTTTTTTTGAAAAAATGATAAAGTTCTTCGGTATTAATGCGAATAATTATGGAAAACCTTAAAAAGGGTGCTGGTTATTTTTAAAATAACAGCACTTCAATCCGTCCAAATAACTAAAGCAGTTAAGGAAAACTTATGGCTTATACGTTAGATCAAATTGTCGCGGACTGTCGGGCTGCACTAAAAAAGGACAATGGAGCTGAGGGACGAAATGCTGTTCGTAAATTTGTTGAACTCGCTTGCCTAGATGAAGATTTCGTTTCCACTCATCTCGGACCTGAAAATGATACACCACGAAAAGTTCTTTATGAAGATGAAGAGCTTGGGTTTTGTATTTTAGTTCACGTGGCATCACCGGAGACTGGTCTGCCACACGGTCATGGCCCTACCTGGGCAATATATGGTATTGCCGCCGGGGTTACGGAAATGACTGATTGGCATTGCACCGAATTGCCAGAAGGACGCACACCCGGCAAGGTGGTGAAAGTGAAATCCTATGAATTACCCAGGGGTACGGCACACCTTTATAACGAGGGTGATTTGCATTCATCTCGAAGAGAACATGAAGTGCGTATGATACGGGTCGAAGGTATAAACCTGATGGGTGTGAGGAGACCTCGTTACGAAGCGTTGAATTAACCCTCCCGTTCGGAAGTTTCGTGAACTCCAATCTATGACCCTTGCCGAAGGCTTCCGGTTAAACCTTTATTTTNGTATAATATTGCAATGCTATCATGCCCCTTTTAGGAGAGGACTTTCCTCCTTTTCAAGGACCTTAAGAACTGCNGGTCGCTCTAACATGCGATCTTTCCACGAGGTGTAATTCTTAAGGCTTAAAACTGGCAAGTCCAGCCGCACACCCCAACTGTAAAAAACCAAAGCATAGGGGTCAGCGAAAGTGTACTGCTCTCCCATCATCCATTGATTCCCCTGGACCCTTTGGTCAATTTCTTCAAGACAGTTAAAAAAGGTTTTGTGNCCTACGTCACCGATAATTTTTATTACCTCCTCGCCTATGTCAGCGCCGCCGGTCGGCCGTTCGGGATGCAGAGCGAGGCCAAATGCTGGATGTACAGTACTGGCAAGCCAGCCCACAAACTCCACACAATTAGCGAAATCAACCGGATCTGTTGGCACCAATTTTGCATCCGAAAATTGACCAGCGATATAAGGCAATATCGCCACGTTTTGGGTTATCACCTTACCGTTGACCGCTAGCGCTGGAACCTTCCCGTGAGGATTTATTTTACGATATTCTTCGGTGCGTTGTTCGCCCTTNGCGAGGGCCACACGCTTGACTTCATAGTCTGCGCCACACTCCTCTAATAATACATGNGCCGCCGTCGAACAGGCGCCAGGCGAATAATAAAGAATATACATCAATTAATCTCCGTTTCAGCTCNAGGCATAAGGAATAAATAGAGTTCGGTTATATGTTGGAACAGCCAACTTAAAGTCGATTTTAAAACAACAACGGAGAAACCACCACAACAGAGCATNTCCCANATNTGTCGAAAAAACTAAAAAATAAAGGGCCACCCGTTAGGGCGACCCTTTCATCGTCAAAAACGGCCCTAGCTTGGACCAAAATTNGTCATATCAGCGGAAACAAATTCCTCCGAGGCGACAATCCAAATCCTTAAAGCCAGAAACCTTGTGACAATGAGACATTGGACCACCTCCTTTCGTTTGTTAAAATCCTAGCTAGTATGGATTTTTGCATAAATCGCTGCAAGGTTTTCTTTATTTAACGCCAACAAAAAACCCAGCTTATTCTATAGACGCGCTCTGATCTGAGTAATTGACAGTAACGCTATAGCTTCCTTCGTTCAGTGACCATTGCCAGATTTCATATTCTCGCACGCCNGAACTATGCATTGGGTCATTTTTTGCGATCTCATCAGCTTCCTCAAACGAATTTGCCCTAACGATAATCATACCGGTGCGCGTTTTAGTTTCATCCATAGGGTCCATAGGGCCAGCAGCAAAAAGAATNCCCTTCTTTTCAAGCTCTACTTGCCTCTTCAAATGTTCCGGTAAAATTTTTCGGATCTCTTCGCGCGGCGCAACTGGTTTTGTAAAAATAACATATAGTTCTTTTCGTAACATGGTATCAGTGTGAGGGTCCCCGGTAACAGTCATTTTTTGCTCCATAATNAAGTTAGTATGCAAAACAATTACTTCTATTTTNTAGTCAGTTTTGATTTAAGAATTGACTGAGAAAATTCTGACCAAAATCTATGAGATCGTAAACAGTATGGCTCTTTTAAAATCTAATGCGTCAAACGCAATATTAATAATGATTTTAGGGGCTGGCGTGCTCTCAATGAATGATGCAGCAACAAAATATTTGGCTGAATCCTATCCCATGGGCCAGGTTCTTGGTCTACGCCAGCTGGTNGCTCTGTTAGTGATTTTAGCCTATGTTTTGTGGTCGGGCTCTTGGGTAAAGCTGCGGATCAACCACCGGAGTGGACAGGCGTGGCGCGCAGCGGTTCATTGCGGTAGTGCGGTACTTATTATCTGGGCTTTAACCCTNCTGCCCATAGCTACTGTAACGGCGATCGTTTTTTCATCTCCACTCGTCGTTTTAATTTTTTCGATGCGATTTTTGAGGGAAGGTGTTTCGTGGCAACGCTGGATTGCGGTGATTATTGGCTTTACCGGTGTTCTTGTTATTATCAGACCCGGCGGGGTAAGTTTTGAATGGGCACTCCTTGTGGCAGTGTCAGCAGCAATCGTAAGTGGCTTTCGAGATTTACTTACCCGTCGCTTGTCCCGCACCGANACATCCATCTCAATGTTATTCTGGGCGTCAGCCATGTTAATAACTCTGTCACTATTAACAATTCCATTCGGTTGGCACCCGCTCACTTTAAGTAGCAGCATTTGGTTTGTTATTAACGGACTTCTCAACGCCGGGGCTCATTTCCTTATGATAGAAGCTCTTCGGCTAGGCGATGCAGCGTTGGTCTCACCGTTTCGGTATTCAGCTATCCTTTGGGCTATTCTCACAGGTTTTATTGTATGGAACCAACTACCCGATGCCTTCACAGTTGTTGGTGCCACAATGCTCATCATAAGCGGAATTCTCATCTCCCGCNCGAACCGCCCTGGCTAATTAGTCTGGGATTTTTAAACTGACTAGTTCTTCGACATTCAGCAAGGTCATGCAACGCTTCACATGCACTCTCAATGGCATAACTCTTCCACCAGACCCACGGACGAACTCACCCTTAAATGAGGGCATTGGCAAAACGCCCTGGCTTTACCTTCCGATAGTTTGCGACCTCTTCGACGTCATGTCACCATGAAGGGGAAGGTTCTATAATCACTTCCGACAGGCCTTTCACTTACTCTACAGTGAGGTCAAAAATTACCAGATTTTTACCATAAGTGGAGCAGAACAATGTCTAAGATTTATCGGGACTTCGACCAAACCCAATTGGATATCGAATATAACGCCCGAAATACGGTGCCGGACTACACAATTTTTGGGCGCGAGAACGATTTCCACAGTGAAGAGGCACGGCAATCTTTAGATTGTCTACTCGACTTGTCCTATGGCGATCATCCCGACGAGGTGATCGACATCTTTCCGGCCGGTGCTAAGGCGCCGGTGTTCCTCTATTTTCATGGTGGTTACTGGCGCGCCAACAGCCAGAAACAGGCAGCCGCCATGGCGCCCAATTTCGTCAAGCACGGCATAACCGTAGTGCCCGTGAATTACAGCCTGGCACCTGGCGCTTCACTCGATGAGATAATCCGCCAGAGCCGAGCAGCTGTGGCCTGGGTCTGGAAGCACGGCGCAGAGACATTCGGCTCCGATCCCGATCGTATTTTTGTCGGCGGAACCTCCGCGGGAGGGCACATTACCGGTATGGTCCTGGCCGGTGGTTGGCATGATGAGTTTGGGGTGCCGGCCGATTGCGTCAAAGGTGCGCTGGCGCTAAACGGGCTGCATGATCTTGAGCCGGTCCGGTTATCCGAACCCAACGAATGGGCCCAATTGGACGAGGCGGCAGCGCGCCGTAACTCCCCGATTCATCATCTACCCGAACAAGGCTGTCCGCTCATCGTATCTTTTGGCGGCTCTGAAACGTCGGAATTCAAGCGTCAGAGTAAAATCTATGCCGCTGCCTGGCGCGACCGCGGGTGGCCGTGTTCGGAATTCGAGGTCACCGAATGCAACCACTTCAACATTCCGCAACAACTTCGTGATCCCGCCACGCGCCTGTGCCAGGAAATGTTCCAGATGATTGGAATTTAAACCGTAATATGGTTTTCACAAAGAAGTTCCCTTCACCCACTCCGTATAAGCGCCACTGAACAGGACCATTTAGAACACCACCCCGTTTTCAACCTATACTATTCCTGCTTTTGCAGAAAATGCATTGATGATTGCTCTTGGAATTACTGACCGCATGATGTTTTTCCCGTAGAGCTTGTCACCATTCTAATAACCATAAAGGCCGCTAAGGCAGCAAAGAGATGCTTAAGCGTATGACCGCTTATAAGTCCTAATGACAATTCGTATAGCCAATGGTCGAATTGTTCTAATAAAACGGCAAAACCATAACAGATGACGATCCAGAATAAATACTTGCCGTTTGTATGCCGCCATTTTGGAAAAAATTTGCACAGGATGGGAAGTAGAAGAATAGGGAAGTACTGGATAAATAAATAAAACCTTAAATCACCATTCCCCTGTGCTTCTGTTATAGACCAATAGACAACACTGCCCATCCCAAGAAGGAGATTTATCGGGAGTATACGTGGGGTCAAGTTTGGCCGCCCGAGCCTATCTGTTAGGCAGGCCGTAAAAAATCCCATAAAAGCGACCGTTATTGGCAACCGGTCCCAAAATAGTCGTTCGTTGTTTGGAGACCAGTGGTAATAGCTAGAGCCAATGCCGACCAAGAAAATACCAGCGCAAAAGACAATATAAGGCCATCTCTCCCATTGGGTTCTGAAAATACTATATTTTTTTGGGGACATCACAGTCCAAATGCCCCAAAGACCAACAAATGCAAATGCTATATTTGAAACTGTGTTCCCAAAATTCAAAATCCCAAGGCAAGTTCTGCTATCCGCGAATAAATGAAAACTTGGGTTTTGTGGGATCGGTTCTATTACCGATATAGCAATTAAGCATATAAAAAAAACAACGATTAAGAGCAAAACCTTTAAGTGGTAGGTCGAGCTGAAAAACGTTTTAGTCATCAGATAAGTCAAACATATTAGGGGAAAAAAGATTAGTTTTAGGATTAGTCACAATGAAACGTGTGGTAACGATATTTAAAAACCTAATGCGCGCCCGACAACTTGTTACTTGTCCGAACGATCAAGTTGATCAGCTACTGGTTTGAGGCGAACATCTAATATCGCAGCTTGGCCCTTATTTACAACGTCTAGGCCTCGCTTGATAGCTGCCCCAACATCGCCAGGGTCTTCAACTTTTTCTCCATACCCCCCGAACGCTTCAACAATCTTCCAATAATCGGGCGCGGGTCCTATATGCAAACCGGAAAAATTGTTAGTTTGGACGGCATCACCTTTAGGAAAATATTTTGGTACCCCTGTCTTCTGAGATAGATAGCCGTGATTATTTAAAATTATTGTAAGAAATGGCAAATTATGCTCTTGCACTGCTCCATAAACAGCTGGCACAGGATCATAGTTGAATGAACCATCACCAATTAAACAAATTACCGGCCGATCCGGGTTTGCTGCTTTAACACCGAGTGCGGTAGAGAGGCCGGTACCAAGCCCACCTTGTGCACCGCTAAACCAGGATCCAAGTTTCAACTTATCCAGATATTGATGTGCTGCAAGACGATGAGTAATCAGCTCTTCGACGATCATCGCATCATCCGGCATCACCTGCCCCAGTTTATAAGCCACCCATTTAGTATCCATGGGTTTTTTGGCCGAGAGTGCCTCAGCCTCCTCTTTCCAGTTTTGTCGGCGCTTATCATTAATTTCTTTTATTTCCGCAATCTTTACCGAACGGGACTTATCTTCATTTGCACGTTGCTTAATCTTGTTAAGTAACGCCAACAGGGAGGTTTCAACGTTACCGGTTAATATTAAGTCCGCCTGAACACCCAGAAACGGTAATATTACCTTATGAGGATTGTCATCTAGCACAGCAACGGTTGCATCGACAGAAGGTGTGATAGTTTGCGGATGCCAGGGCGTGATAGATGAGGCCAAGAATATTACATCCGCGCCTTTAACTGCACTGGCCGGGTTGAAGCCAGCATGCAAAGGATGTGTTCTGGATATATTTATACTGCCAGTCGCTCGAGACTCCGATACCGGACAGCCTAAAAGCTCGGCTATGGCTGTGAGATGCTCGGATGCTTTTACGCTTCGCCCCACATCCTCAGCTACAATCACTGGTTTTTTAGCATTTACCAGCAAGTCAGCAAGCTCTGCGACCCCACTTGGATCGGCAGTAGACAACGGTGCATTAGAGAGCCCTGAGGCAACGTCCCTCGTCATTTCCTCAAACAAATGCTCCATAGGCAAGGAAACAAATGTTGGGCCTTGTGGTCCCGCCAAGGCCAGACTACAGGCTCTCTGTACCGTCGTTGGCAATATCGATTTCGTGTTAACGCCAAAGCTCCATTTAACATTCTTTTCTACCATTCGGGCTGGGCCACCCATATCGGCAAGGTGGGCCCCCCACTGTCCACCGGGGTCAGGGCCCTCATCCTCTCCAAAACCGATAGATTCGCCAGCGAAGATCACCATGGGCACCTCCTCGTGTAACGCACCCCGCATAGCCATAGCGCCGTGCAGAGCCCCAACTGTCGTGTGGATCATGACCGCTGGAAGTTTGCCAGTAGCTTTCGCATAGCCACTGGCCATACCAATAGCGGTTTCCTCATGGCGAGTACTCATATAGAGCGGAATATTATTAGCGTTGGGTTCCGCGAGGGCTTCCCATACTGGTGCCCATTCTGATCCTGGAGAGGCAAAGATTCTCTCGACCCCCATAGCACCCAACACCTTCAAAAATGCCTGCGCACCATTTAATCCTTTCGTCTCGATCATGGCTCTGTCTCCCAGTGATCCAATTTATTATTCATTCCTACAAAAGAATAAAGGGGTATTAATCCATATTAAATAGCTTGATATTTCTTGGCTTGTTTATTTATCCCTAATTAAATTCATGTTATTTGACTTGGCGTTTTAAGCCAATCCCTTAGAACGGGCAAAGCACGATCCGTTACGCGGCACATGATGTTCGTAAAAACCTGGAGATATAGGACCAACTGACGCAATTCGGTGACAAAAGTCCCGCCCTTTTCAAAAAAGGGAAAAACTCCAATGCGAGCTAAGTTATTGAAATCAATGGTCGGAGCGATAGGATTCGAACCTACGACCCCTTGACCCCCAGTCAAGTGCGCTACCAGACTGCGCCACGCTCCGACCGCGAAAAACTGCGGTTTTTTAACAACTACGTCAAGTCGAAAACGGAAAATAAAGGAAAAAAGGGGAACCAAAGCCCCGCCTACAGTTCGCGAGTACTTTTTGTTCTGTTAGACATCGTCAAAAAAATGGGCCTTCTATGACCGAGTTCAAGTAGCAAACTAACCAAGCACAAATTTATAAAAACTGACAAAAAATTACTTGATTTTAATGTTATGTTATAACATAACATTAAAAGTCCTTTTATAACCCCTAGGAGTCCTCAATGTTTAAAAGAGTTGCAAATTTGGTCCTTCCTCTTGTGCTTATTGGAATAGCAACCGGACCAACCTTGAAGGCAGAAAATGTCAATGCAATTCGAGCCGAAATCGACGCATTAAAAAATAGTTATGAGTCTAGGATAAAAAACTTAGAAAATAGACTTAGTGTCATGAAGGCACAGCCGATAAAGAAACAACAGCCACCAAAAACTAAAGCAACCTCTATCCGAAATGTTAAGAATAATTCATTTAATCCATCAATCGGTATAGTCCTAAATGGTAAGATTTCAGATTACTCCAAAGCTACATCGGAAATTGCTGGCTTTGGTGTCGCTCATGAGGGGGAACGCGGTCGTGAAGGTCTAGCAATTGGCGAAACCGAACTGAATTTCTCGGCTAATGCCGATAATAGATTTTATGGCAGCATGACCGCCGCTATAGTTCGTGAAGACGGCTCTGATAAAATTGAATTAGAAGAGGCCTATGTAGAAACATTGCCAGGGCTTGGTTTGCCCGGCGGCGTAAGAATTAAAGCGGGAAGGGCTTTTTGGTCACTTGGATATTTAAACGAAATTCACGCACACAGCGACGATTTTTCGGATCGCCCTCTCCCCTACAGGGTGTATCTAAATAAAGGTTACAATGACGACGGCGTCCAAATGTCGTTAGTCCTACCGACGGATAGGTATCTAGAGGTTGGGACGGGTTTGTTTAGAGGTGACGACTTTCCATTTGGTTCTTCGACAAGCGGACGATCTGCGCACTCTGCATTTGTGCGTACTGGTGGCGATATTGGTAACAACACATCCTGGAGACTTGGCGCCTCCGCACTGATTGGCACAACAGACGGTCGGAAATCGAATGAAGACGCCGTGACCTTTGTCGGTGATAGCAATCTCTATGCCGTGGATGCTCGTGTAATTTTAAAGCCTTCGGGCAACCCTAAAGCAAAGGAACTGATCCTCCAGGGCGAATACTTTCGGCGTGATGAAGATGGACAATATTCAGACACCGAGAATAGCGCAAGTAACGTTAATTTTAATGACACCTCGGCTGGATTTTACGCGCAGGCAGTTTTAAAAACTTCACCATCTTGGCGAATTGGGGCGCGTTACTCAAAGCTATCCCCTGCTGACGTTCCAAGCGGTTTAGTTGGAACCTCACTAGATGCGGCCGGTCACGACCCCGTCACCTACTCCGTAATGACGGACTGGACTAGCAGCGAATATGGCAGGCTGAGACTCCAATATAATCGGGAAGAATTTGCAACTAACGATTACGACAATCAGATTATTCTACAATACGTCGTTAGCCTTGGCGCTCATGGAGCTCATCCTTTCTGATGTTTTCTTCGGATAAACTAAAGCGACAAATGCAGCTTGCGTCAGTTGCACTGGTAACATTAACGCTATGGTCGGGTTCAGCACTTGCAAATTTAAAAATATTTGCATGTGAACCCGAATGGGGCGCGTTAGCGAAGGAAATTGCGGGAAGTAAGGCCAGTATTTATGTCGCTACCGGCCCCGATCAAGACGCTCATTACATCAGAGCTCGACCAAGCTTAATTGCTAAAATACGCAGAGCAAATTTGGTTTTCTGTACCGGCGCATCACTAGAA
>PBOV01000046.1 GCA_002724505.1 Rhodospirillaceae bacterium
GGTAGTTTAGCTCGTTGTGCTCAATTGTGTTGATAAAGGCGAGCCCGATTTCTCCTTCGTCGTTTTGGGCGAGGGGCCAGACGATTTCTATTAGTTTTTCGCGGGGCCAAAAATTTTGATACCCAAGCCCTTGGTAAATCGATTGTTCAGGCAAGGAAGCGCCATAAATGATTGCGGCGTTGTTTTTTCGAAGTGTTGTTGGAAGGGCTCTCGCTAGCGGTAGCCCTTGGGATGCATTGTTGCCAATTGCGACAAGATCAATGCTATTGTTTAGGCGGGCCATCTCTGCTTGGAGGTGGTTGAGGTTAACCTTGTCCCAGTTCATTTCCTCGCGGTCAGATTCCTGTTTTGTAAGGCGCGTAGGGTATTGGTCTGGCGTTTTATATGCGCCGTCGGTGTTTAGGAGGCGCAGCCATTTTAGGGCGGGTTCAGTAACGAAGGCGTCGAGGGTAACCTCGTTGTCTAGGATTAAAATAGTGAAGCATTGATCTAATTTTTCATTTATTTCTGAAGTGATTGACATTTGTTTATAACGCCCTCAACGGGAGGGTGCCCCGCCCTCATGTTTGATTAAAAATGATTTTGTATCTATTCCATTGGCTCCGGTATAACCGGTAAGTTGACCGCTGCTTCCGACAACGCGATGACAAGGTATAATAATTGGGATAGGATTGCGACCACAGGCGCCGCCCACCGCTCGCGGGGAGGAATTTAGGGTGTTGGATATGTCTCTGTAGGTCCTTAGTTCCCCGTATGGAATTTCCATAATTAATTTCCAAACCCTTCTTTGAAACGCCGTTCCTGAGGGATCTAACGGCACAGTGAACTCTGTTAATGCCCCGCAGAAATACTGGGTTAACTCTTTCTTTATTAAGAGGAGTGTTTTTGTCTTTTGGTTTGATCCGTTTCCCCGCCACTCTATCGAGGTGATGGCGCGATTGGATGCAACAAGGGTTAGCAGGCCGACTGGTGAGTTGTAGACGAGTTCTGGCATTTTCAAATCTTAGACCAGGCTTGCAAGGCGAGCGGAAAAACTATCTGCATCTGTAATGGGAAGTGAGCAAGTTTCGCCTATACAAATAAATGCGGTCGCTAAATTATCTTTTTGTTTTTTCCCAAAGGCGGGGTGATTTTTGGGAAACTCACTATCCGGTGAAATGACCGAAATAACTTTGTTCACAATATTGGTTTGATATACGGCGTCGAGAAGGGTTTGGCACCCCGGATCACTGCGAAAGGCAACGATAGATATCTGGACGGCGCATTGCAGAAATTCCGCCGAGTTCATCAATGTCGCGTATGGAAAAAAATTCTTAGCAAGTTCGCCGGAGAACGCGGTAATAACTTGATCTGCACGGACTCTATATTCGCTATTCCCTGTTAGAAAATATAGCCGAGAAAGGTTGGCGACCATAACGCCATTGCTGCTTGGTGTGGCGGAATCTGACGCAGACTTCGTTCTTACAATTAGGGCTTCGGAGGCCTCGGCAGTATAAAAATAACCTTCGCCCTCTTTATCCCAAAATTGAGCGAAGGCAGTGGTGGTCCATTGTTCTGCGGCCAAGATAAAATTTTCCGCCCCGGTGATCTCGTATAAAGTCAATCCCGCCCGAATCATACACGCATAGTCGTCGAGTGTTGCGGCATGATTAACTCTGCCGTCCCGATAGGCGTGGTAAAGCGTTCCTTTTTCGTTCATTACGTTATTCACAAATTTAAACGCGCTTTCGGCTGCGGCAAGCCAAGATGGTTCATTGAAGACAGCGCTTGCATGGGCTAGCGCAGAAATCATAAGCCCGTTCCAGTCGGCAAGCACTTTGTCATCCCAACCTGGTCGGATTCGTTTTTCGCGCTCTAATAATAACCGCTTTCGGCATTGGCCTAAAATTTGTTCTTCCTTGGAAGAATATACGCGGTCATTTTTTGTCCGGTTAAGGATATTTTTTCCCTCCCAGTTCCCAGCCTCCAGGACGTCGTAGGCTTCCATAAAAAGGGGGGCCTCCAACCCCAGAATTCTGGTAATTTGAGACTTCTCCCACACATAGAACTTTCCCTCTTGCCCCTCGCTGTCGGCGTCGAGCGTTGCGGCGAAACCACCTTGCGGGGTGATCATTTCTCGTAAAACCCAGGCGGCTGTTTCCTTGGCCCGATTTTGGAATAGTGGGTCTTTGGTCTCTTGCCAAATCCAGGTTAAAAGGTCGAGAATTTGTGCATTGTCGTAAAGCATTTTTTCGAAGTGAGGTGCGAGCCATATGGCGTCGGTTGAGTAACGCGCATAACCGCCACCGAGATGGTCATATATGCCTCCCTGCGACATGTTTTTTAAAGTGAGGAGAACGATATCTTTTAACTCTTCTCGGCCGCAGCGCTTATAAGTTTTCAACAAAAGTTCCAATATGGAAGTATTAGGAAACTTGGGCGGGGCCCCTATTCCACCATTAACTGTGTCGTACTCTTGAGCGAGACGTCGGGCCGCACGCTCTATAGTGTCTAAGTCGATTTTTGGGCCCCGTTCCGAGGCACCTAATTGCGACAACGAGACCTTTAAAGTTGAAACGTTTTGGCTTATCGCTTCCTGATTTTTGGACCAATACTCATTAATTGTATTTAAGATATCGGGGAAGCCCGGGCTCCCGTTTTGCGACTGTGGGGGGAAGTAAGTGCCCCCCCAAAACGGTTCACCCTTCGGGGTTAAGAACATGGTGAGTGGCCAACCCCCTGGTCGACCTAGGGCCTGGAGGGCGTGCTGATAGATTGTGTCGAGGTCCGGGCGTTCTTCCCGATCAACCTTGATATTGATAAAAAGATCATTCATTCTTGCTGCTATAGTTTTGTTTTCAAAACTTTCGTGAGCCATCACGTGGCACCAATGGCAAGCTGCGTAACCAATTGACAATAATATTGGTTTGTTTTTCGATGTAGCTTCGGCGAGTGCTTCTGGGCCCCAGGGCCACCATTCAACGGGATTGTCGGCGTGCTGCAAGAGGTATGGGCTGGTTTCCTCAACAAGTCGATTTTTAGCCATTAAAAAGTTTGGTCCTTCATGGGTTATGGGGCCTATTACCCTAAAGTAGGCGGGTGTAGTAAACAATTAATCTTCGTTGGCAAAAGGTTTTTCTTGTGAGGGCGGTAATTGAAGGCATATAGAGCGGTATGAAAAGCGATACTATTTTTGCACCATCTAGCGGTAGTGGGCCCGCAGGTATCGCTATAATTCGTATTTCCGGTAGCAAAGCAGGCGCTATTTTAAATTCGTTCTCTGGGTTGGAGCGCCCTAAACCTAGGCTTGCGATGCGGGCATCAATATCCGACCCAAAAACAGCTGACGTGCTGGATGAGGGTTTAGTAATTTGGTTCCCCGGCCCAGGAAGCTTTACCGGTGAAGACGTTGTGGAGCTTCATATTCATGGGGGGCAGGCCACGACCGAGGCTATCTGCCGCTCGTTAAGTGAATTTGAGGGGTGTAGAATAGCAGAACCGGGCGAGTTTAGCCGACGGGCCTTTTATAACAATAAGCTCGATCTAACAGAGATAGAAGGTCTTGCAGACTTAATTGCCGCCGAAACAGAAGGGCAACGAAAGCAGGCCCTAAAGCAACTTTCTGGAAACCTTAGTTTGATTTACGAGGCGTGGAGAAAAAACTTACTGCGCCTTTTGGCCTATGCGGAGGCGGCGCTAGATTTTCCTGACGAAGAACTACCAGATAACCTTATAGGCACTACCAAACACAAGATATTGGGTATTACCAAAGAAATCTCACAATATATAGATGATAAAAGGCAGGGAGAAAGAATGCGCGACGGAATTCAAGTCGCGATTGTTGGCTCTCCAAACGTCGGTAAATCGAGCCTTATAAATTATCTTGCACAACGTGATGTGGCGATCGTCTCCGAACAGGAGGGGACAACACGCGATATTATTGAGGTTCGATTAGATCTTGCCGGATTCCCCGTAACTGTTGCTGATACCGCTGGGATGAGAACTACGTCGCAGTCTATCGAGGCGGAGGGAGTTCGAAGGGCGGAAAGTCGGGCCTTATCGGCTGATTTTTCCGTTATTTTATTTGATATTGGCGCCCTGGAGAAGAATTCAAAGATTTTCCAAATGGTTGGTCCCAACGACATCGTTGTTTTAAATAAGGCAGATTTAGTAGGATCACCGAAAATACCGCTTGAGTTTCAGAAACTTTCGCCAGTTATTGTTTCTGTAAAAACCGGATTCCAGCTAGAATTGTTTTTAAAAACCTTAACAAAAAAAGTCGAGGCATTATTTTCAAATAACGGGCCACCCCCTTTGACAAGGTTACGGCATCGTGAGGCGNTGAGCTCTTGTCTCGCCGCGCTGAATGGGGCGATTGAGGCGTCTGAGGCGGAGCTTATGGCAGAAGATTTGCGTCTTGCGGNGCGCGAAATGGGAAGGATAACGGGAAGAGTGGATGTTGAGGATGTCCTCGATGTTATCTTTGGGGAGTTTTGTATCGGAAAATAGTAGAGTAAATTGTTTCACGTGAAACAATTAAATACGGGCGGTTTTCTTTGACATGAGTGCCTTNCGCGAATAAGTAGCCATTATGAATAAATATGATGTGATNGTAATAGGGGGCGGGCACGCCGGTTGTGAGGCNGCTGCGGCGTCTGCGCGNTTGGGAGGCGCCACCCTCCTTTTGACCCATAAAGTCGAAACNATAGGGGAAATGTCGTGTAATCCTGCTATTGGNGGCTTGGCTAAGGGGCACCTTGTGCGTGAAATTGATGCTCTTGATGGTGTGATGGGCCGGGCGATTGATCGNGCAGGTATTCAGTTTCGGATGTTAAATCTAAGCCGGGGTCCTGCCGTTCGCGGGCCCNGGGCCCAAGCGGATCGGAGCCTTTATCGTGGTGCAATACAAGANATTNTGCGNGAGCAGAGTAATTTAAGTATTCNAGCCGGGTCAGTTGAGGNCCTNATTTTAAAAAATGGCGTTTTAACGGGGGTTTGTCTCGAGGACGGGACCGAAATTTCATGTGGAAAGGTAATTTTAACTACCGGCACCTTCCTTCGGGGAGAAATACATGTTGGCGAAGAACGAATTCCCGCCGGTCGGGTCGGTGAGCCCCCCTGTGTTGGGCTGTCGAATACATTGGATGCTGCGGGATTTGCCCTTGGTCGTCTAAAAACAGGTACGCCGCCGCGAATAGACGGCCGGACAATCGACTGGCATCGCCTTGCTGAGCAGAAGGGGGATGCAGTACCCGTGCCCTTTTCCTTTATGACAACATCCATTGCGACNCCGCAGATTAATTGTCACATAACGGGGACAACTCCGGAAAGCCATCGTATCATAAGAGATAATCTTGATCGGGCGCCAATTTATTCCGGTCAAATCGCAGGCACTGGGCCAAGATATTGTCCATCCATTGAAGACAAAGTTGTTCGGTTCTCTGAAAAGGAGCGACACCAAATTTTTCTGGAGCCTGAAGGCCTTAATGATCACACTGTATATCCGAACGGAATTTCAACAAGCCTTCCAAGAGATGTCCAGCATGCCTTTTTAAANACAATACCAGGCCTAGAAGCTGCAATAATACTCCGGCCCGGCTACGCGATTGAATATGACTATGTCGACCCACGTGAATTGAGGCCAACACTGGAAACTAGAAAAATCGGGGGCCTTTATTTCGCCGGGCAAATTAATGGAACAACCGGGTATGAGGAGGCGGCCGCNCANGGNCTGNTGGCGGGNTTAAATGCGGCCCTATCCTGTGGGGGNGGCNAACCATTCGTTTTAGATCGAGCAGANGCGTATATCGGGGTTTTGGTCGATGATCTAATTTCTCNNGGAACATCAGAGCCTTACAGAATGTTTACTTCACGAGCGGAGTACCGATTACTGCTTCGGGCAGATAATGCGGATCAGCGTTTAACCCCCAAGGGGATGGAGCTGGGATGTGTCAGTGCGCTACGTGCAACGAGGTTTAAAGAAAAATTGAATGCGCTAATCAAGGCACGAAAACAGTTGTCGCTTCTTGAGGCGAGCCCAAAGGACGTTGCCAAAGGGGGCATGGTTGTCACGCAGGATGGCAAGAAGCGGACGGCGATGCGGCTTTTGTCATATCCAGAAATTACGGCGAAAAAACTGACCTCAATATGGCCAGAATTGGGTAAATTACGCCCTGATGTTATTGAACAAATGGAAATAGAGGCCCGTTATGCAACTTATCTTGAGCGACAAAATGCGGATATAGAAGCTTTTCGAAGAGACGAGGCTTTAGAAATACCTCCTGATCTCGATTTAGATGCTATTGGTGGGCTGTCGAATGAGGTGCGCGAGAAGTTGAAAGTTGCCCGCCCCGTTAGTTTCGGCGCTGCTGCAAGGATTTCCGGAGTAACGCCAGCAGCACTTACGGCCCTTTTGCGGTATGTCCGCCGACGAGAACAACCGACAGGGTTTTAATTTATTAGATGTTGCAGCCGCTTACAGAGAGTGCGTTCGCTGAGAAAACTAATGTTTCACGTGAAACATTGAGAAGGCTTCGATCCTATGCCGACCTTTTGGTTAGGTGGCAAGCTTCTATTAATCTTGTTAGTGAGAATACTCTTGGAGACGTTTGGCGGCGGCATTTCTGGGATTCTATGCAGCTGGCGCAATTTGTACCACAAAGGCCTTGTGTGATCACTGATCTTGGGAGTGGCGCGGGCTTTCCTGGCCTTGTGCTTTCCATCCTCCTTGATATCGAGGTTAACCTTGTTGATTCTTCCGGGAAAAAGGTGGCTTTTTTGCGTGAGGCGGCACGGGTTACTGATGCTAAAATTATCCTTCATGAGGGCCGGATAGAACATTTAGTTTTACCAAAAAGCGATATGGTTACGTCGCGGGCATTAGCCCCCCTTAACAAATTACTTGGTTTGGCGATGCCTATTTTATCCTCTGGCGGAAAATGTTTGTTTTTAAAGGGTGTCCGGGCAGAGGAAGAATTGACCGATGCAAAAAAAGAATGGAAGATGACAGTAAGACGCTTTCCAAGTGTTACTAGTGCTGACGGCGTAATTTTATCGATCCAGGATATCGCGCGTGACAGATAACGCAAACATAATAGATCGGGGCACGGAGCCTGCAGCGGAGGAGGGATCGCAAATTCGTGGCGGGCGAATTTTTGCGGTGGCGAATCAAAAGGGAGGTGTCGGCAAGACAACGACGGCAATTAACTTGTCCACCGCGATAGCGGCGGTTGGGCGCCGCGTTATTTTGTTCGACTTAGACCCGCAAGGAAATGCTTCCACTGGCGTTGGCGTTGATCGTAATGCTGCGAAAGTTGGGAGTTACGAGGTTCTTATTGAGGGCGCTCCTCTCGCAGATGCGCTCGTTGAGACTGAAATTCCCAATCTACTTTTGGTGCCCGCCTCAGCAGATCTTTCTGGCGGAGAGTTAGAGCTTGTTGATGTCGAGGGTCGAGAGTTTCGGCTAAAAAAGGCATTCCAATCGTTCTATCAGGATTTTGATTATGTCTTAATCGACTGCCCCCCTGCGTTAGGGCTTCTTACTTTGAACGCTCTTGTCGCTTCAGGTGGCGTTTTGGTGCCGCTTCAATGCGAGTACCTTGCGCTTGAAGGTTTGAGCCAGCTCGTAAAAACGGTAGAGCGTGTACGAGATGCCTTTAACCGAAGCCTCGGTATACAAGGAATTGTTTTAACAATGTATGATGGTCGTAACAATTTGAGTGCTTTGGTTGCGGATGATGTTCGTTCTTATTTTGGTAAAGTTGTCTATAATACTCAAATTCCAAGGAACGTGCGCGTTTCTGAGGCGCCCTCCCACGGGCGCCCTGTTCTTCTTTACGACTTTCAGTGCTCAGGGGCGCAGGCATACGTTCACCTTGCTGGTGAGGTCCTAAGGCGAGAAGAGGGAATTGATAAATGACACAACCTAGATCAAAGGGGCGCCAGCTTGGTCGCGGACTTTCTGCGCTCCTAGGTGAGGGGGCGGCCGAAGTTTCTACGGAAAGCCCACCGTCCGGTAAAAATACCGCAAAAGGCGGATTTTCCCTTTTGCCTATAGAATTCCTAGTCCCGAGCCCGTTGCAGCCACGTAGGGTCTTTGAACAAGAAGAAATAGACTCTCTTGCTAAATCAATTAAGGAGCGGGGAATTCTGCAACCCATCTTAGTGCGCACCAGACCCGCGACAGAAAATGAATACGAGATCATAGCTGGGGAACGTCGCTGGCGTGCAGCACAGGCGGCTCAGATTCACGAGGTGCCAGTAATAATAAGAGGGTTAAATGACGAAGAGGTTCTTGAGGTCGCACTAATCGAAAACATTCAGCGTGCTGATCTGAATGCACTGGAAGAAGCGTTAGGCTATCGGCGCTTAATTGACGGATTTCATCATACACAGGATAGCCTCTCGACGGTAATTGGAAAAAGTCGAAGTCATATCGCTAATACATTGCGTCTTTTATCTTTGCCGGATGCGGTAAAGAGTTTATTGAATGATGGCAAAATTTCTGCGGGTCATGCCCGCGCTCTTATTGGTGTGCCGGATCCTAAAGCTATTGCGGATGAGATAGTTAAGCGTGGGCTGAACGTTCGTCAGGTTGAGCGTTTGATCAAGGCATCGAAAGGCCCCCTTTACCCAAAGCCCCATAAAACGCTCAAAAAGGATCCTGATACCCTTTCGCTGGAACAAACTCTTGCGGGGCTCCTGGGGCTTGCCGTAGAGATTGATTTCAACGGGAGCGGCGGGAAGCTGGTTGTAAAATATAACAACCTTGATCAGCTCGATGACTTGATTCGCCGTCTTAGTGAGTAATAATTGGAATGAATGCTATCCTCGCCGTTTAATGAGGGCGAGGGATGTTGCTCCTAAACGCAAAAGGGTTTGATCACAAATTGTGTCTGCAGGCATTCCTGTCGTTTTGCATAAAACCTCTGCCTCTGACAGTGAGTTAATAGCCTGACTAAGCCTGCCTGTTGGCCAAAGCCTTAATTGGTTTCGAAAGGTTTCTACTTGTTTAAAAAAAACCGGTGGCCGCAATAATTTCATCGCGGTTTCAGCAGAATTTCCGGCGTCAATGGCGCCAGAAACCAAATGAAGTCTCTCGAAATGTCGGGCCACCCCGCGTAAAATGCTAATTGCTGCCGCTCCTTCGCGACGTCCTCTGTCGAGAAAGTGTGCAAGCCTATCAATCTTCCCAGAAGCGGCGGAAAAGGCAATGTCATCGAGCGCCATCGAGGAGCTATCGCCAACACAAGCAATAGCATCGGCAAAGGTTACTTCGGTCTCCTCACCCATGTATAGGCGCAACTTCTCCACCTCGGAACGGCTTACCATTCGGTCGCTGCCGAGGTTTTCTAACAAATAAGACATGGCATCGGGCGAGATGCTAATTTGGGATTGGCCTAAGGTTTCTAAAACAATGTCTCGCAAACTTTTGCCTTCGTCAGCATAACATGGAATAGCCGCGGCTTGTTTAGACCCCTCAAATGCAGCGCGTAACTTTGAGCGGGGAGTTAAGGTGCCGGCCTCTATAATTACAAGTGCGTCGCCAAAGGGTTCTTTGCAAAAACTTATTATAGACTTGGCGAAGGAATCAGTGGTGTCTCGAATTCGCACAACTCGCCTTCCGCCTGTAAATGCTATTGCTGAGGCCTCATCTGAAAGTTTGGCTGGGTCATCACGAAGCTCACTTGCTGAAAATTCGGCTATCCGAAACGGATCTTTTGGATCTTCGATAATTAGCTTTGTTAATCCCTCTGCGCGTTCTCGAACCAAACCGGAATCAGGTCCATAAAGTAAAATTGCTCTGACCTCTTCAGGCGGAGAGGAAATAAATTGTGCTACTTTTGCTGCGGCGACCTTCATTTTCCAGGGTCGTTTGGGGGGCGGATGGGCTTAGAAAATATCGCGGGGTTCTTTAATGCGGTCGCAACGCGCCTTCGGATTTCTTCAGCAATTGTGCGGAGAGCTCTGTTTCGGGCGTCGTTCTCGGCGCTTAGGGTAGCAAATTCAGAATCAAGTGCATTGTAGCTACTTTTAGACCATACGTTTCCCTTAAATTTACTCCCGTTAGCATTGTTAATGAGTATGAAGCCAGCGGAAATTGAAAGAATAGCTCTTGTGGCCGACCCGTCTTTGCGGATATTTAAATTACTCTTTGTTTCACTAATTTGCACTTGCAAAGAATAAATCTTTTTTCTCTGAATTTGACCCGGGGACAACCGCTCTAGCAGATAACTTCTAAGTTTTTGCCCGCTTCGATTTTTAATTTTCAGGATTTTTACCGCGCCGAGTGCGGAGGCATTCGCCTTGCCTGAGTGACTATATAGGGGTTGAAAACCACAGGCGGCCGCTGCAAGGCAAATGCCTATAAAAACGATAAAAAAGAAGGTGTTTTTGACGACCATGTTTCCCTGTTTACGGCCTCTATTACCCATACACAATATTAATAACCTTATTTGGTATATAAATTATTCTAGTGATGTTTTTTCCCTCCATCGCAGCCGCGACAGCTGGCTCTGAAAGCGCCATTGTTTCAACCTTTTTTTGGTCGACATCGTGTGGAGCTTCGATTGTTGTTTTGAGTTTGCCTTTGATCTGCACGGCCAGTGTCACCGTTTCTTGGGCCATTAAATCTTTATCCGCTTTTGGCCAAGACGATTCTGTTAACGGAATATCATTTCCGAGTTTTTGCCATAATTCCTCGGCTAAATGAGGCATCATGGGACCTATTAAGCGCACTAAATTTTCTAATCCTTCATGTAAAACCCACAGTCCTGAAGGGTCCTTAGCCTTTATATTTGAGAGGGTATTGACCAGCTCATAAATTCGCGCGACAGATCTATTAAAATGAAAACCTTCTAAATCTTGTGTCACACCATCGATAGTAATATGAATCTGTTGTCGGGTTGCGCGCAAATTCTTATCAAAAACCTCAGGTTTGGGTGGCTTTGGTATGGCGGCGTTCTTGGCTACCAGCCGCCACAATTTGTTTACAAAACGCCACGCCCCGGCAACACCCGCATCGGTCCATTCGAGGTCTCTTTCGGGTGGGCTGTCCGAGAGCATAAACCAGCGTGCTGTGTCAGCGCCGAATGTTTCAATAATATCTTCCGGGTCGACAACATTTTTTTTAGATTTGCTCATTTTTTCAGAGCGGCCAACCTTAACCGGTTTGCCATCGACAAAGCTCTTGGCTACCCCGTTATTGCTGGTCTCAATTTGTGAGGGCGTGAGCCACTCACCATCTTCGGACCGATAAGTTTCGTGGCAGACCATGCCCTGTGTGAAAAGTCCAGCGAAAGGCTCCTCAATATCAAGAAATCCGCACTTCTTCATCGCCCGAGTAAAAAACCTAGCATAGAGAAGATGTAAAATTGCATGCTCAACACCACCAATATACTGATCAACCGGCATCCAATATTCGATCGCCTTTTGGTCCACGGGGGTTTCGGCGCGTGGGCTACAGAACCTCGCAAAATACCATGATGACTCTACGAAAGTATCAAGAGTATCGGTTTCGCGTTCTGCACCCGTACCACATTTAGGACAACTCACTAATTTCCATGTCGGATGTTGCTCAAGGGGATTCCCTCGGGAAGTAAAATCAACGTCTTCGGGGAGGCGCACCGGCAATTCTTCTTCAGGCACTGGCACGGGTCCGCAGTTGGGGCAATTGATAATTGGTATGGGGCAACCCCAATAGCGTTGACGAGAAATCCCCCAGTCACGCAGGCGATAATTGGTCTCTCGTCGCCCCACGCCGGTCTTCTCGAGGGCCCTTGCGGCCGCTTCTTTGGCATCAGAGAGAGTTAAGCCGTTAAGAAAATCCGAATTGGCGTGGGGGCCATCGTCAGTAAATGCGACATTATCAACATGGAATTCTTTCGGATCCGCCTCAGGAGGAATTACAACAGGAATAACGTCTAATTCGTATTTGCGTGCGAAGTCCAGGTCCCGTTGATCATGTGCAGGACACCCGTATATGGCGCCTGTCCCGTAATCCATAAGCACGAAGTTTGCGACATAAATCGGAATTGTTTTCCCTGGTATCAGCGGGTGTTTTGCGCGGACACCCGTATCATAGCCTTTCTTTTCCGCCTTTTCTAAGGCAGCTTCTGTTGTTCCTATGGCTTTGCATTCCGCTATGAAGGTTTTTAATCCGTCGTCTTTATTCGCAAGATCAGTGGAGAGGGGGTGTTCGGCTGAAATGGCACAAAAGGTGGCGCCAAAAATTGTATCGTGTCGTGTTGTAAAAACCTGAAGCCTGTCGTCTCGGCCCTCCATCTCAAACCAGATTTTCATTCCTTCGGATCGGCCAATCCAGTTTTCCTGCATCACCCGCACCTTCGCTGGCCAACGCTTTAATTCCTTTAGACTTTCAAGCAAATCTTCAGAAAAATCCGTTATTCTAAAAAACCATTGGTCAAGCTCTTTCCTTTCTACGGGGGCACCGGATCGCCAGCCCAAACCATCTATCACTTGCTCGTTTGCGAGTACGGTATTATCTATCGGGTCCCAATTCACGGAACTCCGCCGCCGGTAAACAAGATCGTTTTCTAAAAGCTTTAGAAAAATCTTTTGTTCATTCAGATAATAACCGGGGTGGCAAGTTGCCAATTCTTTGGACCAATCAAGGGCGAGGCCCATTTTTTTAAGCTGGGAGCGCATGGTTGCGATGTTTTCGTACGTCCATTTGTCTGGATGTACGTCGTGTTCCATCGCCGCATTTTCTGCCGGCATTCCAAAGGCGTCCCACCCCATAGGGTGTAAGACATTAAAACCGCTTGCTCGTTTGTAACGGGCAATTACGTCACCCATCGTATAGTTTCGTACGTGCCCCATGTGGATGCGGCCTGATGGATAGGGAAACATTTCGAGGACATAATATTTTGGTTTTGCTGGGTCGACCTTGGCATGAAAACATTCTTTCTCTTCCCAAAACGTTTGCCATTTTGTCTCGGTTTCTTTGACGTTGTATCTATCTGTTTTTGATTCGCTTGTCATGTTCGAGAGGTCTTATTTGATGGGTGGTTTAAGCGCGTGCCAATAAAAAAGGATTTTCTCACGGTAGCGGGAGGCTCGCAAGATAAGAGAGACTTGGGGCACATATTATTGCTTTAAAACAATTGAAA
>PBOV01000047.1 GCA_002724505.1 Rhodospirillaceae bacterium
CGCCGCAGAAATTGGCGGGCCGGTAAAACTTTTTGGCTGTGATCCTGAGGCCAAGGGTGCACCTGGCCCGGCCTTCGCCAATAAGTCTTTGGCCGAGGATGGAGGCTATGTATACCAAACAGTGGAGGGCACGGGTCATTTGATGCAGATACAGAAACCGGAAGAATGCCGAGATGGGGTGTTGGAGTTTCTTGAGGAAAAAGAAATCATTTAAGATCAAAATTTTAAGCATACAGGATAGGAGTAGTTGCGGTGGCGCGGCAGGCAGAGATAGAAAAATATGTAGGTCAAAGTGTCGAACGGGTCGAAGACAGTCGCCTCCTGACAGGACGCGCCCGTTTTGCCGATCATTATCCGGTAAGAAAGGGAACTCTCCACGCGGCCGTTTTACGTTCACCTCATGCCAGCGCAGAAATTGTCTCCATAGATATATCCGAAGCAGTGTCTCTGCCGGGTGTTCGAGCTGTCTATACCGGCGAAGATATTAAGGCGATTTCGGATCCTTTCCTCGTCATTGTAAAACAACCTTTAAATGAGTGGGCGCTGGCAGTGGATCGAGTGCGCTTTGTCGGCGAAGCCGTAGCCGTTGTTGTCGCAAGGGATCGTTATATCGCCGAGGATGCACTCGATCTTATAGAAGTCACCTATAATGTTTTAAAACCAATAATCGATGCTGAAGCGGCGACTGCGGAGAACGCACCCTTAGTCCATAAAGATGCAGGCACCAATGTAATGTCTGATCGCAATTTTATTTACGGTGAACCGGAGAAGGCTTTTTCTGATGCGGATCAGACGGTCTCCCTTAAGCTGGAATATCCCCGGAATTCACTGACACCCATCGAGGCCTTCGTAGCCATCGTTGAGTATTTACCGGATGATGATGTCTTTGACGTCCTGTCAAATTTTCAGGGGCCTTATACGGGACACCCTGTCATGGCCCGATCGTTCCGTGTAGCTGAGAGTAATGTAAGACTTCGAACTCCTGAAAACTCGGGCGGAAGTTTCGGTGTTAAACAGGCTGTATTGCCTTATATCGTCTTGATGGGTCTGTGTTCTAAACTAACCGGGAAGCCTGTAAAATGGGTTGAAGACCGTCTCGAACACTTAACAGCAGCATCTTCGGCACCCAACCGTGTGGTCACCATCGAGGCGGCCGTGAAAAAAGACGGCGAAATGATTGGTATGCGCATTGATCAACTCGATGATTACGGCGCCTATCTCCGTTCTCCGATGCCTGGGCCACTCTATCGGATGCATGGGGCTCTTAGCGGTGCGTATAAAGTCAAAAATCTTGATGTAACGAACCGTCTTGTAATGACGAACAAGATACCCGGCGGGCTAGTAAGGGGTTTTGGTGGCCCACAGATGTATTTTGCCATTGAACGACTGATGCATAAGGTCGCTGTAACTCTGGGGCTTGATCCACTTGATGTTATACGCACTAACCTTTTGGAGGCTGATGTTTTTCCCTATCAAGCACCGGCGGGTGCGTTATATGACTCAGGAGATTACGCGAAGGCCGTCGAGTTGGCTGTTGAAAAAGGGGGTCTAGCTGATTTACTGAAACGACGTGACCAGGCGCGCGCTGAAGGTAAAATTTATGGGATTGGCTACACCGCTTTGGTAGAACCCGGGATGTCTAATATGGGCTACCTTAGTACAATTGTCCCGGTCGAGGAACGCCGCAAACGTGGTTCGCAAGATGGCGCAATCTCAATGGCAACAGTGAATGTCGACCCCCTCGGATCTGTCAGTGTTACCAGCGATACCACGCCTCAAGGTCAGGGGCACGGGACGGTGTTATCGCAAATCGTAGCAGATCAGCTGGGGCTGAAGCCTGAAGATATTCGCGTTAACGTTGAGCATGATACGCATAAGGATCCGTGGTCGATTGCCGCCGGGACCTATTCATGTCGGTTTTCGCCAGGGACTGCTGTTGCTGCGCAAATGGCAGGTAAAAAGGTGCGTGATAAGCTCGCCCGAATTTCCGCACAGTTGCTAAATGTCCCTTCAGATCAGGTGGAGTTCGGCGATGGAAAGATTTTTGATCGCGAGAACCCCGATAATACCTTAAGCTTCCGACGTGTAGCCGGAGGAACCCACTGGTCCCCTGGTTTACTACCTGATGACATGGATCCTGCTTTACGAGAGACTGCAACCTGGGCGCCTCAAGAGCTGACCACGCCTGATGAACAGGATCGCATAAATACCTCACTTACCTACGGGTTTGTATTCGACTTTTGCGGTATTGAGATTGATCCAGATACTGCTGAAATTCATATTGATAAATATGTGACGATGCATGATGCAGGAACCCTGATGAACCCAATGATCGCCGAAGGACAAATATACGGATCATTTGGTCAAGGGGTTGGTGCAGCGATGTATGAAGAGTTCTGCACGGCGGAAGATGGAAGTTTTCTCTCCGGTACCTTTGCGGATTATCTCGTGCCGACAGCAGCAGAAATTCCAGAACCTGTTCTACTGCATATGGAATCTCCATCGCCTTTTACACCCCTTGGGGCTAAAGGGGCGGCAGAAGGAAATTGTATGTCCACTCCCGTATGTCTGGCGAATGCGGTTTGCGATGCATTAAGTATCGATAATATCGTTGTGCCACTTACACCTGCAAAGATTAGCGAGTTTTTGCATGGCGAAGAGGTAGCGGTCCCCGAGGGTAAACGTCAGCAGTCGAAACTAGGTGACGGTGAAGCAGCTCTCACGGGTGAGGGCGATACATTTATTCCTGTTGATCCACAAAAAGTATGGGACACGCTTCTCGACCCTAAAGCTTTGGCGACTGTTATCCCAGGGTGTCACGAGCTTAATTTAGTTGGCGATAATGAATATAAAGCTGAAGTTTCGCTTGGTGTCGGGCCAGTTCGCGGTAAGTTTATAGCTACGGTCAGACTTTCTGATCTTGACCCACCAAAAGCGGCCAAGCTCTCCGGTAGTCTCGAGGGACCACTAGGTTCTTCGGCTGGATCGGGTAACGTAACACTGGATGCACGAGAGGGCGGCACGTTCGTCGCTTACAAATATCGTGTTGAAATTGGTGGTAAGGTAGCGGCTATAGGTGGCCGTATGCTTGAAGGTGCTGCAAAGATCGTTGTCGGACAATTCTTTGAACGCCTGATAGCTCAGGTGGAAGGAAAATCTGTTTCGTCATCCGGGGGCAGTTGGTGGCAAAAACTGCGTTCCATTTTGGGGCTTTGAAAATAATTCCATGGGACTCCCTACGCTTCAGGAAATTCAAACCAGCGAGTATCGCCTCTCATATCGTGAAAGAGGTTCAGGTGATGTCTTGTTCTTTGCTCATGGAATGGGGTGTGGTTCGGTAAACTGGGAAACTCAATATGAAAAGTTTTCTGATCGTTATCGTGTGATTGGGTGGGATGCGCCGGGATATGGAAAATCCACCGATTTTGAAACGGATTTGCCATCTGTTGCAGATTATGTGATGGCGATGGCAAGCTTTCTAGACGCTCTTGGAGTAGAGAGAGCGCATCTAGTAGGCCATTCCTATGGTGGGATCATGGTGACGGCCTTTAATAGGGCTTTTCCAGATCGGGTTCAATCGCTTACCCTCGCTCAACCGGTGGTTGGAGGAGGTGTCGAAAAACAAGGGGATCGTGAAAAGGAAATTAAAAAACGTGCAGTCCAGATTGAAAAAATGGGTATGAGAGTCTATGCGAAACACCACGTTCCTAGATCCTGCGCACCCAATGCAACGGAGGACGTCATAGCCAAAGGGATAGAGTTGACGGCTAAAATGCGCCAAGCCGGGTACCTTAGGCAGTTTAGATCTCTTAAGCATGCTAATATCTTTGAATGGACAAGTAAGCCAAAGGTTCCATCTATGGTCGTGTCCGGCGAATTTGATAAAACGGCGGGCAAAAAGATGGTTGAAAAAATAGCAAACGAAATGCCGGGCATTCGTCATGAAGAAATCAAAGATATTGGCCACATGATTTATCTTGAGCGCCCTGAGCGTTTAAATGAACTTCTCGAGAGTTTTCTGTCTGAAATCGCCTAATTTAATTCGGAAACTTCCCGCAAAATTTAGCCGGAGGTTAAAAAGATTTTCTCAGTCAAAAGGGGCGTTTGGATTTAGGGGTTTTCTATAATATTGCGGAAGTGAGTATTAAAAGCATTGTGGCTTCCGTTTTTTGCCTAGTGTGTGTCATAATTGAACCATCCTATTTAAAGGAGGAGGTATCTATGGCTTATACGCTTGAACAGCTTTCCAACGATTGTCACGATGCGATGGCGGAAGATCCCGGCAAGTCCGGTCGTGAGAAAGTCCGAGACTTTATTGCAAAGGCTTGCGCTGATGCCGAGTTTGTCGACGAGCATTTTGAAAATCCAGGTCAGGAAGAACGTCAAGTCCTTTATGAGGATCCGGATTTTAAATTCTGTATTCTGGCGCACTCATACAACGGACCAAAAGGTAGTAATCCTCATGACCATGGTCCTAGTTGGGCGATCTATGGCCAGGCGGTCGGTGAAACTATTATGACCGATTGGGAATGCATTGAGAAACCTTCGGAATCAAAACCGGGTAAGGTAAAAAAGGTCTGCGAGTACTCACTTAAACCCGGAGATGCCCATGTTTATCACGAGGGTTATTTACACTCGCCTCGCCGTGAGGCAGACACAAGACTAATTCGAGTCGAAGGCCAAAATCTGATGGGTGTGAAACGAGACAAGTACGAAGTTGCTGCTTAACGAGGTTTATTACTTAAAGCGTACTGAGATAATTGAAAGCCGATGCGTTTTTGTATTTAAGCCTTAAACACCAGGGCAAGTCTGTGTAACACCGCCATCAACAGTGATATGTGTGCCGGTAATGTGAGTTGATTCATCGGACGCTAGGAATAGTGACGCATAGGCGACGTCAAAACCGGTGCCCATTCGGCCTGAGGGAATTATAGCGTCTCGAGCTGCTGAATATTCTTCTGCTGAGGTATAGCCTTTGTAAGTATAGGAAGGCTTTCCATTTACTAACCGCCGAATAAAAGGGGTATCAATGTATCCTGGACAGACGCAATTTGCACGAACACCGGAGCTTGCGTGCTGGATCGCAATATTCTTAGTAAACTCAATCATGGCACCTTTGGTTGATGAATAAACAGCGGTGTTAGCATTGAGGTGACGCAAGGCGGCTATTGATGAAATATTGATTATCGAACCATCTTGCTGCTTTTCCATGATTGGCATGACGGCCTTACAGGTTAACATTGCAGAGGTCACATTACGCGTAAACGTAGCATTCCAATCATCAACCGTGATGGTATCAAGGCTGCGTCCGACACCTTGGCCACCAACATTATTGTGCAATATGTCCACACGCCCCCAAGTTTCCATGCAGGCATTGACCATTGAATTAACGTCTACTTCATCAGTGACATCTGCAGAATATGCAACAGCTTTTCCGCCAATGTCTTCAATTTGTTTTACCGTTTCTTCGGCTGCCTCTAATCGAAAATCGACACAGAAGGTTTTTGCACCTTCCTTTGCATATACATAGGCAGCGGCTTTGCCATTGCCCCAACCATCACCGATTGACCCAGCTCCCGTAACGATGGCGACTTTTTCTGTCAGGCGGTTCCGGCTGGGCGTATTCTCATTTGGCCCGATGGGCATTTTCATCTCCCTTTAAGATCAGTTCTGTTGGGATATTTGTCTCTCTTACAGCGGGACTGGTCAAGAGGGGACATGAATATACGTTTATCCCTGGTTTGACTCGCTATAAAAGGGCACACTGCTGAACAATTGACCCAATTTCCCACTTACAGAGAATTATGCCTCAGCAAGATCTTTCAATCGCGCGCCAGAGGGTCCTTGTTTTAATTGGCTCAGTTTCGATGTTGTTTATAACCGGTGGCGCAATGTTCATGATCGTCGTTGCGCTAAAAGATATGGCAACAGACTTTAGCTGGCCGAGGGAAGTGCCGTCCTTAGCGTTTTCTTTGCAATTTGTTGGGTCTGGTTTTGGCGGCCTTATCATGGGACGGGTCGTAGACAGATGGGGTTTTGGCGTCCCCGCTTTGCTTGCAACTGGAATGGTAAGTGTTGGCGCCATGTTGGTCAGTGAAATCACTGCCGCATGGCAGCTTTATATGATCTACCTAATTATGTTTGGCCTGTCAGGCCAGGGCGCACTCGCCGCCCCGGCTCTTGCAAATATTTCGCGTTGGTATTCGGAACATCGGGGTAAGGCAGTTGGTATTGTCTCTAGCGGACAAGCTTTGGCAGGAATCGTTTGGTTGCCGGTATTTGGTTATGTGATGCTTCAGATCGGTTGGCGAGATATGTTTTTTTGGTACGGCGTATTTTCACTATGTGTAATGTTGCCGTTGTGTTTGATCGTTCGGCATAAGCCGCCGCCGCCAAAACCACTATCAAAGACATCTGAAAGCAAAGTGTCCGCCGGTCAGCCTATTATTCCGATGTCTAACAATTCAATTCAGTGTGGCCTAAGCGTTGCAATTTTTGGTTGCTGTATAGCGATGGCGCTGCCGCTTGGTCACTTGGTTTCCTTTGTAACGGATCGCGGTCATCCTATCCAGAACGCGGTGGAAGTGCAGTCTGTCATGTTGTTAAGTGCTTTTGTAAGTCGTGCGGTTCTTTTGGGTCTAATTTCTGATCGCTGGGGAGGGATGCGGGCACTTCTTATCTTTTCATTGGCACAAACGATTATGCTTACGATATTTACTATTACTCATAGTCTATGGGCTCTTTATGTTGTGGCGGCGCTCTTCGGACTTGGCTATGGAGGGTTGTTTCCGGTTTATACTGTTGCCATCCGCGATCATCTTCCAATTGGTGAAATTGGTCGACGTACTGGGATAGTATTCTTTGTCGGAGCCGTAGCGATGGGGATCGGTGGTTGGTTGGGGGGGTATCTTTTTGATCAGACAGGATCATACACGGCACCTTTCCTTCTTGGCGCCGGATTTAATGCCGCAAACGTGATACTGGTAATCTATATGATTTACCGTCTTCGTGATGTATTGCCGGGGAAACTGGTTAGAGTTTGATCAGCTTGCTTGCTGAATAGCCTTCCATACTTTCTCAGGTGTCGCCGGCATCCCAATGTTGTGCACGCCCAGAGGCTCCAGAGCATTGTTTACAGCATTCATCACAGCACCCAATGCGCCGACGGTGCCGCCCTCGCCAGCTCCCTTTACGCCTAGGGGATTAGTAGCCGTTGGCACCGGGTGACGATCTAGCTTGAATTCGCAGAAATCGGAAGCACGCGGCATACAATAATCCATGAACGAGCCAGTTAGGACTTGACCATCTGAGTCGTAGAGCATCTGCTCCATCAATGCCTGGCCTACGCCTTGAGCTATACCACCTATGACCTGTCCATCCACCAATACAGGGTTTAATTCCACGCCGACATCGTGGACGGCTGAATAGTGCATCATCTTGCTGGTGCCAGTATCGGGGTCAATTTCAATCTCACAAACATGATAGGTATTTGGTATGTTGGAAGTCTCTGGAGACCAACTGGCTGTTTCGTATAGACCAAACTCCATTCCGGGCGGCATCCTTTTTGGCTCAAATGCAACATCGATAATATCTGATAAGGTTACCGCACGGTCAGTTCCGGCTACCTTAAAGTTACCATCATCAAATTCAATATCGGCATCAGCGGCCTCTAACATATGCGCAGCAATTTTCTTTGCTTTTTCGCGGGTCTTCTCTGCTGCAAGCAGGACGACGCTTCCACATATTGTCGCAGTTCTAGCTGCACCGGTTCCTGAACCAAAGCTGTGTTGACTGGTGTCGCCCTCAACAACTCTAATTTTTTCGGCATCTATCCCAAGTGTTTCGGAAACAATTTGTGTGTAAATTGTTGCGTGGCTTTGCCCGCCAGCAGTTGACGCAGTCATGACGGTTACAGTCCCACCGGGGTCAAAACGTAACTCTGCTGCTTCCGGCGCGGGGCTGCCAGATGGGTCCACGCTTGACGAAACACCTATTCCATATAGTTTGCCGCGAGTTTCCGCATCTATTCGTCGTTTTGAGGCATTTTTGTAATCCGCTAATTTAAGGCATTTCTCCATAACTATTTCAAATTCACCACAATCATAGGTTTGGCCATTAGGGAGTTTGAAGGGCATTGCAGCAGCCGAAATATAATTTCTCCGTCGAATCTCTGATGGATCGAGTCCCAGTTTTGTGGCGGCAAGGTCGATGAGTCGCTCTTGCACATAGCTTCCAGGCGTCCCCGAGGGACCACGATAATTCGCCATTGGTACGGTGTTGGTTAGGGTAGCTGTTGAGTGCCCATAAACGGCGGGAATATCATAGGTGCCACACAGGTAACTAGCTGCGCCATTGGGAGATCCAAAGCCGTTCATAGAGAGAAATGCACCTACATTGGCGTACGCTCTAACTCGATAGCCATGGAATTTCCCCCGATCGTCAAAACCTAGTTCAGCTTCGAACACGATATCGCGCGCTTGGTCATCCGCGATATGCCCCTCGCTACGCTCACAGACCCATTTAACAGGTCTGCCTACGCGTTTAGATGCCCAGGCTACTAGTGGAACCTCCGGATACAATCCCCCCTTCATTCCAAACGAACCGCCCACATCACCGGCTATAACGGTCATCTGGTTTTCTTCAATATTAAACATATTTTTTGTCATCATATTGCGCCAGACGAAGGGGCGCTGCTGACATGCAAAAACAGTATAATGTTCACGTCCTGGGTCATAGGTGGCAACAACCGCGCGCGGCTCCATAGTGTTTGCGGTGACGCGCGTAACCTTCATTGTTTCTGTTATGACATGGGGAGCGGCCGCTAGTACCGCTTCCGTTTGGTCTGCGTCTCCCTTTTTTGCACTGAAGGCCTCGTTGTTCTCAGCATTAGGCCATAGCTGCGGCGCGTTACCTTTCCCGTTAACGATAGGATCAATTTCAGCCTCTAGAATTTGGTATTCAACCTTAATCGCTTCTGCAGCGTCCTTTGCTTGGTTGATCGACTCCCCGATAACCATTGCAACTAACTGCCCAACATGGAGTACCCGATTTTGCGTTATTGGTTCACGAGGGGGGCGGAACCCGGGTCTGCCGTCACTTCGTTTTGGCGGGGAATTTCCTGCAACGTTGCCAATATTATCACTAAGTAAGTCTTCTCCAGTAAAAATATCAATAATTCCAGGTTTTTGCTTAGCGATGTTAGTCTCGATTGATACTATGTGGGCGTGCGCATGGGGTGAACGTAAAAAGACGGCATGACATTCAAATGGCAATTTTACGTCATCAGTGTAGCGTCCCTCGCCCTTTAATAATCGAGCGGCTTCAACTTGCGTCACAGGCTGACTAATCGAGTAGCGCGTCATAAGCGATCTCCAAAGATATAATATAAAGACAGTTTATATTAAGTTTTGAGAACAGCAATTGTTGGTGACTGTGGACTTTAAGGCTGTGTCGCTTTCTGGGTAAATATGAGCTGTATTTGCAAAATTTTTTTCTTAACGGATTGTTTCCGGCCCCTAAATTGTCGACAATTCACTAAATCCAAACTGAACTTTAATTTAGGGAGATAGTCTCATGTCGACGAAAAAAACAGAGAAAAAGACCAGGAAAAAATCGGTAAGGCGGAAAATAGAACCTAAGATTAAGGATCCTGCTTTTGAGACTGTAAAGATTAAGCGTGATAAAGGCGTTACCTTTTTGATTATGAACCGGCCTGAGAAGCGGAATGCAATGAGCCCACAACTTCATATGGATATGAACGATGCGGTTGATTATTTGGCCATTGATCCTTTGACTGACGTATTAGTTGTTACAGGGGCGGGTAAAGCATTTAGCGCCGGTCAGGATATTAAACTTTATTTCCGGGGAACTGCCGATGATCCAGCGGCCCGGGCAAAAGCAAGACGAGCATCAAACGCCTGGCGCTGGCAAAAATTGTCACGTTTTCCCAAACCAACAATAGCAATGGTGAATGGCTTTTGTTTTGGCGGTGCCTTTACGCAGGTGTGTGCTTGTGATTTTGCTATTGCGTCAAACACGGCGACTTTTGGTCTATCAGAAGTGAATTGGGGGATCATTCCTGGTGGTATTGTTAGTTGGAATGTTGGGCAAGTGATGAACTACAGAAACGCTGTTTATTATTCCACAACGGGTGAGCCATTTAACGGAAAGCGGGCAATGGAAATCGGTATGGTTAATAAAGCCGTTCCGGCTGGTAAACTCAAGGCTGAGGTTATGAAACTCGCTCGTTTGATGCAGGAGAAAAGTCCGGCCGCCGTTAGGTATACGAAAGAGGCAATCCGTGCTGTTCGTTTTATGAATGAGCCTGAGGCCGCTGACTATCTGAATGCGAAAAGTGACGCGTTGAAACATGTCGATAAAGAAGACAGTCGGGGCCAAGGGATGAGCCAGTTTTTGGACGAAAAGAGTTATCGTCCTGGGCTTGGCCATTTCGAACGACGCAATAAGAAATAAATTACGAACGTTTATAGGGTGGCGGGTTGGTTAGCCAAAGACTGTGACCTATTTTGTTATACGCTGATTGGGGTAATGATCCTTGGCAACGTCGCAATAAGAGCTTGAGTAGTTATCGAATGGGCAACACCTGAGTTTTAAATGGAAAAATCCAAGAAATGGAAGAATTATTGCCGAAAACAAAAACCGTATCTTGTCCAGTTTGTGGTCTGACGGGTGCACCACAGTTTCACTTATACAAAGGCATGAAAATGCATAAGTGTAAGGGGTGCAAGACTGTCTTTCTAAATCCTCTTCCTTCGACAGAAGATATCAAGGATTTCTATCATAATTCCTATGAAAATGCCTCAACCGGTTATTTTTCTAAAGTCGAGAAAAAGATGAAACGGTCTCGAGGGCGGGTCAAATACATGTCTCGTTTTATACCATCGGGTACGTTTTTAGACATCGGCAGTAATGGCGGTTTTATGGTTGAGGCGGCTAGGGAAAAAGGCTTCTTAGCTACTGGTGTTGAGATAGATTCGGTCTCGGTGGATTATGCCCAAGAGCACTATCCAAAAAATAGTTATTTTACTGGTACTATAGAGGAATTTTCTAATAGCGGCCGGCAGTTTGATCTTGCATACTGCTCTGAGGTTATTGAGCATGTTCCCGATGTAATAAGCTTTGTTGAAGCTATTTCTAAGGTGCTGAGAAAAGGGGGAGTGCTTTATATTACGACTCCTGACATAAGCCATTTTCGCGTTCCTCGCGATCTAACGAAGTGGGATGCTTACGGCCCCCCTTCTCACTGCATTTTCTTCACACCAAATAGTCTGAAAGGATTGTTAGAACGATTTGGGTTCCGTATTCTTAGGCGCCGGGTGGCTTTTAAGCCGGGTATCAAGCTGATCTGCGAAAGACTCTAGATTTAATCTAAATTTGGTATTTGTCTGTAATTTTTATATTTGGTGAATTCCTAAAATGGACGATCGGATAAGAATTAGATTTGAGAAAATGGTGCCGGCTAGAAGACTCGAACTTCTGACCCCCTGATTACAAATCAGGTGCTCTACCAACTGAGCTAAGCCGGCTCATCACTATGTCTATAAAAAAAACAGTGTTCGGGCAGCGGTTCTATAGCAGAAAAGATGAAATGCAAGGATAATTCGTTCCGAAGTGGTGAGGTTTTTATTAACTTAGATTACAAACAATATTTATTTGTTGCCACACTCTTGTCTCATATTGCAATTTGGCCATAACTTTATAGGCCTTGGTTTGTTAACGAAAAGAAAATCGAAATGACCCCTGAAGCTGCGGAACAGGCCGCTAAAATTTTTCTTCAGTGTCGCGATCAAGGCGACAAGATTGATCAATTGCCTAACGCCTGTCGTCCTGTGACATCTGAAGATGGGTACCAAATTCAAAATGCTTTCCTGAAGCTAGATGGCGCTTTTGCAATGGGATGGAAGGTAGCGGCAACTAATGAGAAAACACAGGCTATGCTGGGTATCTCGAAGCCCTTCGCAGGGCTGCTGCCTAATACCGCGCTTTCCCTAAGTCCCATAGATATTCCTGCAGGAACCTTTGTGAATCCTGCTTTAGAAGGAGAGTTTGCTGTATTACTTGGAAGTGATTTACCGAAAACTACTGAGCCTTATGATGCGGAAAGTGCAATGGAGGCCGTAGTCGCTGTAATTCCTGCAATAGAAATTGTTGATTCCCGAATTGGGGATCGGAAGGCGGCGGGGGAAAAAACCCTAATTGCAGCTGGAACGGTTGCGGGCCTGGTGCTGGGGATACCCTGCACCGAATGGCGAAATTTAACCCTGTCGGCTCATAGAGTTTCACTTTACATTGATAACGAATTGAAAGGTGAAGGCGATGGTTCCATGGTCCTTGGCAACCCCTTTAACTCGTTAGCCTGGTTAGCTAATCTATGCGTTGACCTTGGGCGCCCGCTTACTGGTGGGCAGATTATTACGCTGGGCACCTGCACTGGGCTTGCACCGATAACATTAGGGTCCGGTTCCGTCGTCGATTTTGGACTATTGGGTAAAATTCGGTTGAATTTTAATCGATAGGGTTAGCTGACTGGTGATAGGAACCAGTTATTGCAAGAGCTGTAGCAGTTTCAAATGGTCAAAAGGATCAAACACCATGACAAACGTTCAGGAGATAAAAACTCTTCACGAGATACAGGCGGACGTAAATTTTCTCGTTGATACTGGTATTAAGCCAGTCAATATTCCGTCAACGCCCGGCGGTGGAAAGTCTGAACATATAGGCGAATATGAAACCCAAACGGTGCGGGTAAGGGATGCGCGACCACTTTCTTCTAATCTTTCTCTGGATCGGGAGGGCTTTATGCTAGTGACTCTCGAAACTGAAGTCTTGGATTTTTATGATAGTGAGCAGATTAAAAATATCTATCATCGAGAGCTCCAGGAATTAGTCCAGCGGGAAACAGAAGCCAAAGAGGTCGTTGTGTTTGACCATACCCTGCGAGCCGGCGATGAGAATATCCGTAAGCTCAAGCAGGTGCGTGAACCGGTAAAGCGTGCTCACAATGATTATACTGTTAAATCTGGACCGGTGCGGGTTCAAGACTGGTTCGGTAAAGAAAACGCTGGACCTTATCTAAAAAGACGTTTTGCGATTATTAATATTTGGCGTTCTATTTTAGGGGCGGTTGAAACAAACCCTTTGGCAATTTGTGATGCACGGTCAGTTGCACTGGGGGATATGGTTGCTACGGAACGACGAGCGGCAGAACGAGTGGGGGAAACATACCGGTTAACGTATAATTCTAACCAACAATGGTTTTATTTTCCGTTAATGCAGCGCAATGAGGCGATGCTGATTAAGTCTTACGATTCAAAGGATGATGGTCGCGCAAGGTTCGCGCCGCATACTGCGATCGTTGATCCTGAGACACCACCGAAAGCCAAGCCGCGTCAAAGCATCGAATCTAGAGTTTTTGCTTTCTTTTAGAGGTTTAACGGCCCTCCGGTGGGGTGAAGATTTTAGAAAAAAATAATGACGGGTATCCTTTGGACGCTGTTACTCAACAGGTGCTCGCATATTCATAACTAAAAACGCCACCGGGCGGTCATCCGGCAAAGGACCGTAGTATATTTTACTATTTGGCAGTCCAAACTACTGGGTATTGGTCGCTGTCTAATGGACCTCCAGGGACAAGGTCGGGGGAATCTGGTTGGGAGGGGATGTAGGGTCTTGGTTGCCAGGTGACGTCGTCGCCGGCGAAGCGAATAGAGACCGCTCTGCGCCTGGTACTTTTAGTGTTGTTGGGTGAAGCATAATGGAGAACGGCCGCCTGAAAAGCCAGACAGTCGCCGGGCTGCAAATCATCGAAGGTTACGATATCAAAATTTTCTGGCGCGCCTGCAATATCAGGAGCCGGACCGTCAAAGGTATCGGCTTCTTCAACGAGGTTACCTAGGCCAATTTTAATTGGTTGGTAAATTTTCCCCCAGCGATGGGAGCCCCTTACAAAACTAACTGCGCCGGACTCTGGACTGGTTGGATCCATCGGGATCCACAGCGATATAATCTGCGTCCCAGATAGCTCGTAATAAGGTAGGTCTTGATGCCAATAGCTTGGGTTGTCAGTCCCGGGTTCCTTTACCAACAGATGTTCATCAAACAAGTTAAGCTTTTTCGCACGCATTAGGTGCGCGCCAACTTCCCGGACCGTTGATTGATCCAGAAACTTTTGGAACTCCGGGATACGGTCCCGCATCTGATGGTCAGTGAAAAACCGCCCTTTGCCTTCTTCAGCATATTCTTTGGATGTTGGCCCCGGGTTTGCCATGGCATTTTCCGTTCCGGCACGTAGCAAATCTATCATGTCCTCGGTAAAGACATTGCGGACAAGGGCAAAACCATCATCGAGCCAAGATTGTGAAAGTTCTTCTGTAATCATTTTCTTCTTTAGCCTCTTTATCTAGTCTGCGCCTTAATTGCGTCTTCAAACCCATCCGGGTCAAAAAAATAAGGTCCCACGCCACATTTCCATGCTACCAGCCCATTTCTATCAAGCACATAAAGGCGTTCCGGCCACGCTTTGTATTTTTCTTCAATTTCGTTGGTTATGTTGTCTAGGACCATCGGAAAAGAGAAGTTGAATCTCAGCATGCAGGCGGCGGCCACTTCGGCGCGTTCAGCCTCTGACGTGGGCTGTGCATAGAGCACACTGTCTCTGACATTAGGTGGCGATTGCGACCCATCTGTGGGATGGGCTTCCTTAATATAAACACACAGAAATTGGACTCTGTCGTTAAACTTTTTCGCAATGTTGTCGAGGCGCACGGCCTTGTCGCGAAAAGGAGGTCAGGTGTACGACCCAAAGATCATGCCGACTGGTTTTCCCCGCAGCGACGACAACGTCATTTTTTTTCCAGTACGGTCACCGGTAGTTCCTAGCTGCTCCAATTGGAAATCTGGTGCCTGATCTCCAATTTGGGGAGAGTAAACGTCATCAGCGAGTCGTTTGCGATATCGTTCACGCATGCTNTCACGGGTCCAGCCACGGAATTCCAANTCTTTATCGGTGATCTCGGCGATCCGCTCTTCCATTTTNTGGGGNAACTTAATNTCCATCTCTTAATCCTTTGGATTAATCGTTTGNTGGTTTCACATCTTTGACCGCGCCACGCCAACCGCCCGCGGTAATATCAAACATTTCCCCGGTTGGCATTCGGTATTTAATTTCATAAAAGCTATTAGGGTCCCCACTTTTATTGCCCATAACGTGTTTAGCGCCAGCCGCTTCAACCTGTTCGCAGGCTTTTTCGACGTCGTCGACCCAAATACCGAAATGGTCGATACCAAAAAATTGCTCTTCACCCTCGTAGCCAAGTGGTTTGCCTTTTCTATTAAGGAGAGCAATGTTGACGGTCCCGTCGGTAAGATACTTGGTCCCGGTGCCGGAGTGGCCAACTTCTACCATATCGAAAGCTTTTTTAAAAAAATCGCAACTTGCTTGGGGGTCATCTACCGAAAGCGCGATGTGCCTCAATTTTCCCATTTTATCCTCCCCATCTAAATGGCATTTGTTCACGCACTTAAATGTTCGTTGAGTGCCCTGTCGGCGTCAACAGCAATCGACAAATTGGTGAATAAAGGCTTGATAGGTTAAAAGTGATATCTACAAGCTACAAAAGGAATCGAATGATACGGAAGTTAATCGCCTTACGCCACGGTGAGGCGGAAAAAGGTTTTGGCATTGAAGATTTTGATCGTGCTTTGGCCTTGCGTGGCTACGCGGAAGTTGAACTTGTTGCGAAATGGCTGCTGAGAGAGGGATATGTACCAGACTTAATTTTGGGGTCTTCTGCCGAACGGGCAGCGGCGACTGCCTTTCATGCCGGTAGAATTCTTGAGCTTGATGAAACGCGCATCACCGTCGATCAATCTCTATATCTTGCTTCCAAAACAATCCTGCTCGATTTAGTCTATGAGTTACCTGAAGAATCAAACTGTGTAATGATCGTTGGCCACAATCCTGGCTTAGAGGACTTCGTTTCTTTTGTTGGCGGTTATGATCGTTTTGCCAAAGCTGGAGGCAAGTTGATGACCGCTACTGTTGCGTGCTTGGAATTTGAGGGCGAGTGGGCGGAGATTGTGTCGGCGCTTCCAACGTTAAAATTCCTGAAGCGAACAATAGACGTCGTTTAGCGTTGTTACTTAACCGCGATACACATAATTTCAACCAGGGTGCCGGGGGTTAAAGTAACGCCAATACCCGCCCGTGCGGGGGGGTAGTCCGGATCCATCCAGGCCACCCACGCCTCATTCATCTCGTCCTTAAGGTCCATGTCAGACATGTAGACGACTGAGCTGACGATCTTGGTTTTGTTTGAGCCCGATTCTGCGAGAATAGCGTCAATCTTAGCCAAAACTTGTTTAGTTTGTTCTTTCATGCCCGCCGATTTGTCGTCGGCGACTATTCCAGACAAGTAAATCATATCACCATGGATAACGGCTTTACTGTTCCATGCGCCGGGTCGAATTCGATCAATGGACATTATGAACTCCTATTTTAATTTTAGGTGATTGTTTCATTCTACAACGATACGGTCCAGTAGGTTCGTTGCTTGAAGGCTCTTAATAGCTAAGGTAACTTCTCGATATTCTACTCAGATTGGAACAGGACATGGATGGCACACAATCCCCAGATAATTCAAAAATTGATATTTGGTCGGAGGCAGGGACAACACGAGTTCCGTTTGAGGTATATAAAGACGCTGGCATATATGCGCAGGAGCTAGAAAAAATCTTTTATGGCGCATCCTGGAACTATGTTGGCCTTGAATGTGAGGTTCCCCAAGCGGGAGACTTTCGGCGTAACTTTATCGGTGAACGCGAAGTTCTAATGATCCGCAAGGACGATGGTGCGTTATCAGTTGTTGAGAATCGTTGTGCCCATCGTGGTGCTCAGCTCTGCCAGGCGCTCTCAGGGAATACTGGTAATGCTATCATGTGCCCATACCATCAATGGACCTACACGCTAGATGGTGAACTTACAGGTATGCCTTTCAAGAGGGGGATTAATGGTAAAGGGGGACTTAATCCTGATTTTGATTTGAGGGCTCACGGGCTTGTAAATTTGAGGGTTGAGAGTCTGAATGGTGTCGTCTTCGCAAGTTTTGATCATGATGTTCCGGGGTTGAGTGAATATCTCGGACCCGACATGGTAAAGTATTTCACGCGTATTTTTGATGGTCGTGGATTGCGGGTCGTGGGATATGAGCGGCAGGTGATTGATTGTAATTGGAAACTCCAGATGGAGAATCTGAAGGATCCCTATCATGCCGGTATCTTACATCTATTTCTGATCTCGTTTGGCCTGTTTCGGCTTGACCAAGAGTCAAAATGTTTAGTCGATGACAGCAAGGGCCATTCAGTCTTGATGACCGCCAAGGGAACTGAAGAGGGGAAAGAGGATACAGGTGGTGTTAGAATTGCTGCGCCCGACTTTTCTTTGACCGACCATGATCTAATTCAACCTCGTCTTGAGTTTCCTGATAATGTTACTTTGTCGATTCAGACCTTATTTCCGTCAATCATAATACAAGCCCAGTGCAACACGCTGGCGACCCGCCAGGTTATCCCGAAAGGACCTGGCAGTCATGAACTCGTTTGGACATTCTTCGGGTTTGAAGATGATGATAATGAAATGAAGGACTTGCGTCTGCGTCAGGCTAATCTTATGGGGTCCGCTGGCTATGTAACGCTGGACGACGCCGAGGCCCTTGAGTTTAGCCAAGTGGGGCTCAGTGGTTCGCATGATGGTGATGCGGCTGTGCTTGAAATTGGTGGGAAAGATTGTGAGTCTAACGACCATCTGGTTACGGAATCTTTGATCCGCGGGTTTTATATGCGGTACCGCGACGCTATGGGTCACGGAAAGGTGGGCGTTTGATGGATCAAGCTGAGATGTGCCAGCCGGTTACCGACGATGCAATGCTTCGCCGAATTGAGAGGTTACAACTAAATTACATTGAATCTATTGATGATGGTCCTCTTGATAAGTGGCCCCAGTTTTTTACAGATAAATGCCTTTATACCGTTGTTTCGCGAGATAACTATGATCGTGGGATGGAACTTGGCGTCATGCGGTTTGAATCAGTGGGTATGCTGATTGATCGTGCTACGGCGACACAACATGCGGCGGTCTTTGCGCCGCGTATAATTCGCCACGTTTTAGGCCCGGCAATGGTTGATGATACAAGAGGTGGTTATCGTTCACGCTGCAATGTTGTGATCTATCAGACATCACCTGATGGTGATACGGTACTCCTGATGACGGCGACTTATAACGATTTAATTGTTGAACAGGATGGCGTGCTTAAATTTAAGGAAAAGCGCGTAATCTATGACACCCACAGAATTCCAGATTCGATTGTTTATCCGCTTTAATGAACTCGTTTAGACACTAGGTTGGCTTTAAGTCTGGCCATACACTTTGTTGACCCGCCCCCGGCCAAGCAGCAGGCGCGGCTGCTTTTTCGGCAGCGGCTTGCCCCGAGAGATTTTTGTCCCACCCGGTGCCTGTTAGGCGTTTGCCGTTAAAGCCGTCTGAATCATCGGACATGAGCCAGACAATCGGCGCCTGCATAACCTCAGGCTGGACCATTGCTTCGCGGTCAGGTGAGGAGGACTCTGGGACCATGACCGTGTTTGCTGGTCCGCCGGGGACCAATACGTTGACTGAAACCCCGCTACCTTCACAATCTTTAGACCAGCAGGCTGATTGCGCTTCAAGTGCACCCTTTGACGGTCCGTAGGGTGTCCAGCCGCGGCGGATCATCGTATCCATACTAGTTGTGACATTAACGATACGTCCCCAGTCTTGCTTAATTAAATGTGGGATAGCGCTCTTGGAAATTAGAAAGGGCGCCCGAACATTAACGTCGAAGATTGCCTGCCAACGATCCTCTGGTACATCCCAGAATTTGATATTGTCGACATAATAATTCTCACGAATACTGGAAAGACCAATTCCGGCGTTGTTCACCAAACCATGTAGGCCGCCGAGAGCCTCAATTGTACGCGATGCGATTGCGGTGCATGCATTTACATCCTTTAGATCGGCGGCCAGAGGTAAAACCTTACCCGGACCGCTCAGAGCAGTTAGGGCTTCCAGTCTATCCGAGGCTACGTCGACTGCTGCAACTCCTGCGCCATTTAAAACGAGTGCCTCTACCATGGCTCTTCCTAGGCCACCGGCCGCTCCCGTAACAATTATTATTTTTCCATCTAGTTGATTTTTAGTCATAAAGATTTTTGTTTACCCTAAAGAATGATAATAAAGGAGGGTATGAGGAGCTGGATAAAATGACAACGGTGATCTTGTATTGCGGTGAGAATTAGGTGCAAAATCTATTCTGGTACAGCGCCACAAAATGGGCAAACGAATGACTAAACATCTGACAGAAGAACAAATCGCGAGCTTTAAAGAAAATGGCTTTATCTCACCAATGGACGGTCTGACAGCTGCTGAGGCGCAGGAGTGCCTTGAATGCCTCGAAGATTATGAAAGGCGGACAGGTAATGCGGCGCAAGATAGCTTGACGTTGAAATCTCATTTGCCGTTCGGGTTATTTAGCCGTGTGATCCGCAATGAGAAGGTGCTTGATGCGGTTGAGGATTTGATTGGGCCAAATATACTCTGCTGGGGATCGTCTTTTTTTGTAAAGGAACCACAATCGCCAACTTTTGTATCCTGGCACGCGGATACCTATTATTACGGTATCGAGCCGCAAGAGACGGTAACAGCGTGGATCGCGTTTTCACCAAGTAATCTTGAGTCCGGCTGCATTCGTTGCATTCCAGGAAGCCACAAAGTGAAAACAGAATTTGAGAATACGCCGCAAGAACACAATGTGTTAAAAAGAGGACAAAACACGAAGAATGTTGACGAGTCTAAATCTGTTTTCATGCCCTTGGAGCCTGGCCAGTTCTCTATTCACCATGAATGCACCGTTCATTCGTCACTACCCAATAACGCAGACCACCGCAGAATAGGGTATTCAATCCATTACTGCCCAACGCACGTTAGAGAAACTATGTATGATCCAGTTGATGGTAAAAAGTCTGCTGCTTTGGTGCGTGGGGTGGACAATTATAATCATTGGGACCCCGAACCGATGACCGAGGTAGATTTTGATCCGGTTATGGCGGCTCATATGGTTGAAATTCGCCGTCAATTTATGTCCCGCAACAAAGGGAGAGCTTAAGATGCCTGACGGCATGGTGCGGCCGATGTTGCCCGCAGTTGAAGAATTTATAGCTGCGATGCGAAAAATTTTTGAAGATGGTGTGACCGAACCGGATTGCTGGGAAATGTGTCGTGAACATTTGAAGGAGTTGATTGCTGACCCAGATGTTAAAGCGCACGCAAAAGAATGGCCAATTACAGGCTTTAATCCGGAAACCAATCGCGTACAAAATTTGCTCTTTTATGAAGATCCGGATTACGGGTTTGTCATTAACGCTCTGATTAAGAAGCCGGGCGGCTACGCGATGATTCATGATCACGGCTCCGCTTGGACAATTTATGGCGTTCTTTCGGGAAAAGAACGTATTGTTCATTTTGATGCAGAAAAGAACCCCGATGGGACGTTTGAGACTAGCGAAAGCCACGCGGAATATTGCGGACAAGGCGATGTGGATGTGGTTAAACCATGGTTGATCCATTCAGAATTTGCTGGTGACGAGAAATCTATTGCGGTGATCGTGCGTTCNAAACGGTCCGGTACATTTAAGCAGTATCGCTATCTTGAAGATGGTAGGCGGGTNGTTATCAAAGGCCCGGANCAGGTGCCTTACGCACTCGCCTAAATAAATAATAATAAAATTGGGATNGCGGCTATATAGTCACCCTTTCTAAATGGAGAGGACGCCAATAGAAATCAAAGTGAATTATATCAGGAGGTATAATTGAAGTTCGGGTATTTCACGCTTTCTGATAACCACTATCCAGATAACCCACGAACAGCCTCGGAATTTGTTCTAGAAATTAGGGAGCAAGCGATCCTTGCGGACAAGTTGGGGTATAACTCGGCATGGATAGGGGAGCACCATTTTGACCGTCTCGGTGTTAATTCGCGGCCCGACATCTTGTTAGCAAGTATTATTCCTGAAACCGAGAATATCCGTTTGGCTCCTGCAGTGAACGTCTTGCCGATCCATCATCCAATTCATGTCGCCGAAATGTGGGCGACGCTGGATCTTTTGTCGGATGGCCGCGTAGACTACGCCTGTGGTCGTGGCTACGACCGCGAGGAATATATTCCGTTTGGGGCCGACTTCATGACCTCGGCTGAGGTGTTTGAGGAGGGGCTTGATGTCCTAAAAAAAGCGTGGACTGAGCCTGGGATGTGGTCGCATCACGGCGAGAATTATCAAATCGATAAAATGGAAATCACTCCAAAGCCTGCCCAAGACCCGATCCCGATTTACGTAGGGTCGTTCTCGAAAACGTCTGTTAATCTCGCGGCGCGTAAGGGGTTTAACATTGCGTATGCGCCTTTCGCTGCTGCGATGGTTTTTGGTGGCTTGAGGGAAGCTGTCGATGCTTATCGTGAAGCGGCTATTGCTAAAGGCAATACGCCGGGCAAAGCTATATGTAGCTATTTTATTTATATTGCCGATACGCCCGAAGAAGAAGACCGCGGACGACAGTACCAAATCGATTATTTCCAAAATTGTGTGCTGCGGGCCTTCCCCGATGATCCCAAAAAGATGCCGCCGACTATGCACTATTTCATGAAAATTAATGAGATTCTGAGGAATACGAAGAAAGAAGATTTGTCTGACCGATCAATTCTCATTGGACCCCCATCGAAGATTATTGATAGTTTGAAAAATATAGAAACTGCTGGGATCGATGAGGTTATACTCTATTTTAATGTTGGTCGGAAGCCGCATGAAATGGTTAAGGAGCAGATGCATCGTTTCACTGAAGAAATTGCTCCTGCTTTTACGAGTTAGAACTAATCAGGACCTCTACCACCTAGCGAGAGGGTGATTTTGCTTTGATTGTGCGATGCATTCATTCGAATTGGTTCATTTTGTTTGATCTCCACTGGGTCTGAAAAAGTGTATACGGCTTGTTTCCAATGCGTGGCTGGCTTTTCAGGTGCAGTGGACAGGGTGACTGTCTGACTGAGATGAAGGTCAAACCAAAAGGCGATGCAATGTGCCGTTCCGTCGGAGTGGGGGGTTAAACAAAAACTCTCTTGCTTTAATAAAGGTTGGTCGCGCGTAAAATCTAAGTCAAATATCTGGACTGGTTCTGCTAGCATACGCCAATCATATTTAGATAGGTCAGTTTGTATGTAAATATTTGGCCGTAACGAGTTCAATAACGAAATATTAAAGCCGTTAGCCATACTTACCCTGCGCTCTAAAGCGATCTCCTTGCTTTCGATTGGGGCTGCATAAACTTTAGCTCCGCATGGGATTGTCGTTGCCCCTGGTTTGCCAAGCCGTCGTCTTGCATCGCTAATCACTGCGATAATGTTCTCTCCAAGGAGCCCCGTATCCACAATCTCGGCGATTATTATATCAACAGGCTCCGCGATGTCTTCGCCAATTGTAAGGTCTTTGGACCATTTGTGAAGTATCGAAATTTTATCTTCCAAGTAATTTTGTTGTACAATTTCCTTTGCGGCTTCGGCTAAGAATTCCACAGACTCGCAACCAATAACCCTCTTTGCACCAGCGCGGCTGGCAACCATTGCCAATAACCCTGTTCCGGTACCGATATCGAGCACAGAACAACCGGGTTTTACGGCACTTTTAATTGCCTTCTCAAAGGCTTGATTTCGAATTTCATCATTTAACATTGCGCTATGCCATTGCGGTAATGTCAGCGCCAACGTTAAATCGAGCCCGGACTGCGCCTTAAAGTTATTCGGATCAATGTTTAGCGCTGCTCTGTAACACTTGAATGCTGCATCCGTCATGTTCGCAGAACGATATTCGTCGCCAAGGCTGATATGTGCACTTATTAAGTTCGGCTGGAGTAAAATCGCGCGATGCAAATCATCAATCGCTGCAGAAACATCCCCTGCTTCTGAATAGGCCTGTCCTCGCTGCAAGAAAGCTTGACCTGAGTGAGGGGATCTGGAAATTGCACATTCATAGGCTTTAATCGCAATTTTCATCAAACCAAAAAATCGAGAGAAGTCTCCTGCTAAACAGACCAGATTAAATTCTGAATTGGTATCTTCAATAACCTTTTGGAAATAAGTTTCGCAGCTTTGATGATTTTTTTTTAGTCCAGCGATCACTCCTAACAAGGTGAAACCCGCGGCAGGTAACTGGCCTTTATGGCTTAGAAGCCCGCTTTCGGCCTTATCCAATAAATCATTTTTTAAGAAGTTTAAGGCTGAAATGATAAATTCCCCAGCGCTAGTTCGGCGCACTGTGGATTGATTAAGGTTAAACTCAAAATCATTGATTAGTTGGTTGAATCGATCGGAGTAATTCATATCTTTGAACTAGTTTTGGGTGCCTGACGAATTTCATAAAGCGCAATCGCGGCCGCATTAGAAACATTTAAACTTGTTAATTGAGCACTTCCTTGGATCCTGGCCAATTCGTCGCATTTTTCTCGAACAAGCCGGCGTAATCCGGTGCCCTCAGAACCCAAAACTAATACCGAATGCGAAGTTCGTTTGACTTGTTGTAACTCCGTGGTTGCGTCAGAATCTAAACCAATACACCAAAACCCACTTTTTTTTAACGTTTCCATAGCACGAGAGAGGTTTATGACCCTAACAAGGGGAATATGCTCAATTCCACCTGACGCTGCTTTAGCTATCACCCCGGTGATTTGGGGCGCGTTTCGATCCTGTATAATAACTGCGATTGCCCCAAGAACTGACGCCGATCGGATTATGGCTCCTATATTCTGGGGGTCTGAAACTCTGTCCAGGATAACAATTAGGGCGTTTGGAAGTATTTTTGCCTCCTGACAAATGTCTTCTAGGGAAATTCTTGGAAGAGCGCTCATCAACGCAGCTATACCCTGATGAACTGCACCAGGTGGCAAAACCTTGGCCATTTGATCGCGAGATGCAGGCTCCGCTTCTATATCAATGTACGCGAGGAGTGGTTCCACCTGATCCAAAATATCCTTGAGAAAAAGCACTCGTTTAGCCATGCGGTGAGAATTTTTTAAAGCTGCACTCACAGCGTGAAAGCCGTAAATCCATAATTCCGGAGAATTTCCTGGTGTCTGGGGACTTTTCCGACGTTGTGCGCGGCCTCTGGCCATGCTTTGTTCTCCTTGCGCTTGACAGTCTATCCATCTATATTGCGCCACAATTGAAGGGTAAAGCAAACCTCCATCCCGCCAATTGAATTAAACGGGCAGGGGGTTTTTTGTGTTTGGCTCATTTAGGACATTGACAAGCGAACCTAAATTCCCGTATTTGCTCGCTAATTCTTCCGTCTGATCGGATTAGAACTAGGAGGGGTGCCCGAGTGGCTAAAGGGGACGGGCTGTAAACCCGTTGGCTTACGCCTACGTTGGTTCGAATCCAACCCCCTCCACCATTCATTTGGTTTGGGGGCTTGGAGTACAGGAAGAAATTAGTTTTGTAGGGTGTTTATAGGAATTTGGAAAAGAGGATACAGCTGAATAGGTATTAATTGAACAGGACTAGCTTTTTATGCGGGCGTAGCTCAATGGTAGAGCCCCAGCCTTCCAAGCTGGTTATGAGGGTTCGATTCCCTCCGCCCGCTCCAGGTTCGGAGTTTACCGCGTTCTTAATAAACCGTTCACAAAAATGCCTTAAAAGAAGACTTGACGGCTGAGATAGATAGATAAGGGAAAATACAATGGCTAAGGAGAAGTTTGAGCGTACGAAGCCGCATTGCAACATCGGTACTATTGGTCATGTCGACCATGGCAAGACGACGTTGACGGCGGCGATTACGAAGGTGCTTGCTGAGAGTGGCGGTGCAGATTTTACGGCGTACGACCAGATTGATAAGGCTCCTGAGGAGAAGGAGCGCGGTATAACAATTGCTACAGCGCATGTCGAGTATGAGACGGATAACCGTCACTATGCACATGTCGACTGTCCGGGGCATGCTGACTATGTGAAGAATATGATCACAGGTGCGGCGCAAATGGATGGGGCTATCCTTGTTGTTTCTGCTGCCGATGGCCCGATGCCCCAGACACGTGAGCATATTCTTCTGGCCCGCCAGGTAGGTGTTCCAGCGATTGTTGTGTTTATGAATAAGGTTGATCAGGTTGATGACCCTGAGCTTCTTGAACTGGTTGAACTTGAGATTCGCGAGCTTTTGAGTTCTTACGAATTCCCTGGGGATGATATTCCGATTGTTTCGGGTACGGCTCTTGGTGCGCTTGAGGACAGTGATCCTTCTACAGGTAAAGATGCGATTCAGGCTCTGATGGCGGCGGTTGATGAATATATACCGCAGCCTGATCGTCCTAAAGACCTTCCGTTCCTGATGCCGATTGAGGATGTGTTCTCAATTTCTGGCAGAGGTACAGTTGTAACGGGTCGTGTTGAACGAGGAATTGTAAACGTTGGAGACGAAGTTGAGATTGTTGGTCTCAAGGATACGTCAAAGACGGTTGTCACGGGCGTTGAGATGTTCCGTAAGCTTCTGGATAGTGGCGAGGCTGGTGACAATGTTGGTTGTTTGCTTCGTGGTGTTGATCGTGAAGAAGTTGAGCGCGGGCAGGTTCTGGCGCAGCCAGGCTCGATTACGCCGCATACACAGTTTATGGCGGAGGCTTATATCCTGACTAAGGAAGAGGGCGGTCGCCATACACCATTCTTCTCAAACTATCGTCCTCAATTTTACTTCCGTACGACAGATGTGACCGGTTCTGTGGTCCTTCCTGATGGAACAGAAATGGTTATGCCTGGAGATAATATTACAATGGAAGTGACGTTGATCCAACCGATTGCAATGGATGATGGGCTTAGGTTTGCGATCCGCGAAGGTGGCCGCACTGTTGGTGCAGGCGTCGTTGCTTCTATTAAGGGTTAAGAGGTAAGGGTGCAGGTTTAGTTTTAGCCTGCATATGGAAAAACAAGACGGTGAATTCCACGCTGTGTCAAAGAATTGATCAACGTGGAACGACAGTGTCGCATAGATTTCAGCGTCGTCAGGGTTTGACGAGGTTGTGGGGAGGAGTGTAGCTCAATTGGCAGAGCACCGGTCTCCAAAACCGGGGGTTGTGGGTTCGAGTCCCTCCACTCCTGCCAGTGATCTATTCGGCTCTTTGTTGTACGGCGCGTGTGGATGAACTGTCCAAGTGGTATGTAGAATGGCGAAAACCAATCCGGTGGAATTCGTACAACAGGTAAGGCGCGAAGTGGCGAAAGTCACTTGGCCGACCCGCAAGGAAACTATTGTCTCGACGGTAATGGTATTTATTTTTGTAATCTTGACTGCAACTTTTTTCTTTTTTGTAGACCAAGCGTTGGCGGTTCTCGTCAAGTTGGTTCTTGGCTTTGGAGGATAATCAGTGACTGCTCGCTGGTATGTGGTACACGTCTACTCTGGCTTTGAGAATAAAGTTGCTCAGTCTATTCGTGAGCAAGTGTCTCAAAAAGGTATGGATAATCTGATCGTGAATGTAGAGGTTCCTTCGGAAGAAGTCGTGCATATGCGTCGTGGTGCCAAAGTTAGTTCCGAACGGAAGTTTTTCCCCGGCTATGTGTTAGCTAAAATGGAAATGACTGATGAATCATGGCATTTAGTAAAAAATACGGCGAAAGTCACCGGTTTTTTGGGGGGCGGCGGTAAGCCAAGCCCAATAAGTCAGGCTGAAGCCGATCGAATTATGCACCAGGTTGCAGAAGGTATTGAACGTCCAAAACCCATGATAACTTATGATGTTGGTGAACAAGTTCGTGTAGCTGATGGACCGTTCAGTTCCTTCAACGGCATAGTTGAGGATGTAGATGAAGAAAAGGCCCGGTTGAAGGTAGCGGTTTCGATTTTCGGTCGCGCAACGCCGGTAGAGTTGGAATATTCACAGGTGGAAAAGCTTTAGATCTGAGTTTAGCTAAATTGTTAGCATTATTAATCGTGCGGGAGGCTTGCCATAGTCGTACCGCGCCCTTAGGCAAAGGACTGAGGATAAAATGGCGAAAAAGATAGATAGTTACATCAAGCTCCAGGTACCTGCAGGGCAGGCAAACCCATCGCCGCCAATCGGGCCGGCTCTTGGTCAAGCGGGGCTGAATATAATGGAATTTTGCAAAGCGTTTAATGCTCATACGCAGGGTGGAGAACAGGGGGTACCGATCCCGACGGTAATTACTGTTTATGCGGATCGTTCATTTTCATTTGAAACTAAAAGCCCTCCCGCCTCTTATTTTATAAAGAAGGCAGCAAAGCTGGGTAAGGGCTCTATGGAACCTGGACGCGATGTTGTCGGTGCGGTCTCGATGGATCAGCTCCGAGAAATTGCTGAGCAGAAGAAGAATGACCTAAATTCGAATGACGTTGATGCTGCAACAAAGATTCTTGCGGGCACGGCACGCTCGATGGGTATTCAGGTAACGGGAGCCTAGATATGGCAAGGTCAGGAAAACGGATGGGTATTGCATTAGGCTCTATTGACAAAGCTAAGGAATATGAAATTGCTGCAGGGGTCAAGTTGGTTAAAGAAAACGCCAAGGCTAAGTTTGATGAGACAATAGAAATATCTATGAACTTAGGCGTTGACCCACGCCACGCGGATCAAAATGTTCGTGGTGTGATCGATCTGCCCAATGGAACTGGTAAATCAATCCGTGTGGGTGTTTTTGCTAAAGGCGATAAGGCGGAAGAAGCGAAAAATGCTGGAGCTGACGTTGTCGGTGCTGATGATTTAGCTGATGAGGTGCAAAAGGGCGAAATCAATTTTGATCGTTGTATAGCTACGCCTGATATGATGCCGGTTGTTGGTAAGTTAGGCAAAATTCTTGGCCCGCGGGGTATGATGCCCAATCCCAAACTTGGGTCTGTCACACAAGATGTTGCCGCCGCAATTAAAAGCGCCAAGGGGGGGCAGGTTGAATATCGGGTAGAAAAAGCTGGTATTATTCACGCTGGTGTTGGAAAAGCTAGCTTTAGCGAGGAAGCGTTACTCGAAAATGTTCGTACTCTTGTCGATGCAGTTAACAAGGCAAGGCCGAGCGGTGTAAAGGGAACTTATATTAAACGAATTTCGTTGAGCTCGACTATGGGTCCAGGGATTGTGCTTGATATTTCAAGTGCTCTCGCTGAGTGAAAAAGGGAATTAACTATAATTCTGCCGTCGTAGCTTGTTTAAGGCGGTAGTTGCGTTAGGAGCTAGAGCGTATCACTAGTTCCGATCTGTCCGAGACTACAGGAGTCTGGAAGGCTGATATTGAATAGCCAGCCGGAGTAAAGCGGGAATTTCCTGCCTGTATAGACAGAGGTGCAAGCGTTTCTGCGTCATCTAAATGATGTTGCGGGATGTGACTTGAGCTTCTGGGGCAGTCTGTCTAGACCCATTGGATTAGCTGATGGGGCAAAAAGTGAACGGATTCGGCGTCTGGTGTAAAGCGTCGAAACAAACGCAAGGAGAAATTGCGTGGACCGAATGCAAAAAGAAGAGCTGGTTGCTTCGCTCAATAGTGTCTTCGGATCGGCCAACCTCGTTATTGTTACTCGCCCAAGTGGGTTGACAGTTGCGGAATCTACCGATCTTCGGCGTCGTATGCGAGCTTCGGGAGCCAGTTTTAAAGTCACAAAAAACCGACTGACACGTCTTGCTTTGCAGGGCACTAAATTTGACCATCTATCGGAATTATTTGCTGGACCTACCGCGATTGCCTATTCAGATGATCCGGTTGCTGCGGCAAAAGTCGCCGTTGAGTATGCTGATGATAACGAAAAGCTCGAGATCATTGGTGGCGGTTTGTTCGAGAATTCAGTGGACATAGCAGAGATCAAAACTCTTGCAAAACTTCCGTCTCTCGAGGCATTGCGTAGCAAGATTGTAGGGATGCTTAATACGCCAGCAACAAGAGTTGCAGGCGTTGTGCAGGCACCTGCTGGTCAGCTTGCCCGTGTTGTCTCTGCGCGTGCCGCGCAGAATGAGGCGGCATAAGCCGGTTAACCCGAATTATTATTAAAGAAACACAAAGATACTTAGGAGAAAATAATGGCT
>PBOV01000048.1 GCA_002724505.1 Rhodospirillaceae bacterium
ACATTGGGATCCCACCCCGTTAGAAGTACGGCGGTTGCGCCAACCAACATCGCCGTGGGCAACCAAACTAGAGACCCCATGGCATGATAGAAAGGTGTAACCATCGAGACGACATCGGCTTCAGTAATTCCGTGTTCGATTGCCGTAGTGTAACTGCTTGTATAGCGCGCCTGATGATTGACCATGGCACCCTTCGGTAACCCTGTTGTGCCACCCGTAAAGGTAATGGCAAATGGATCGGTTTCGGCAAGCTTTATATTGCAAGGTTTTTTTGGATGATTGTCGGTGAATTTATCAAAGCTGACCCAGCTCTTTCTCTCTGGTTTACCGATGACAATGATATGTTTTAGCTCGGGGAGCTGACTTATAACTCTAGATAATTTTTTCTGAAAGATTTCCTCGATTACGATAAGCTGGACTCTTGTTTGAGCCAATATACTCACAAGCTCATCTGGCGCGTAGGCTGGCAAAAGATTTACTAGTAGAGCCCCGGTTTGTGCGCCACCAAAATGGGCAATGACATATTCCGGCAGATTACGGGACATGATCGCCCATTTGGCTCCTTTGCCTATACCCATTTGAAGTAGGGCATGCCCAAAGCGATTAGCAGCCTCATTAAGAACATTATACGAGATTTTTTCTTCACCGCAGATTAGGGCGGTGCGATTGGGGTGGCGTTCAGCGCTTAGCCTCAAGATATCGCCAGTCAGCAAGTCGTCTTGGCTCCTATTAATGATATTCTTTTGGAATACTATCTTATCATAAATGGTTCTGCACTCGACAATCTACCAAGATGGTGCTGTATAATGTTGTATTAGCGACCATAAAATCCGAGCAGAGAACGTCAGCTTTTATCTTTGAGGCTGTTGCAGGGGAAAAATTTGAGATGGAACGTTCCTTCAAAAAAGAAATAACGACACTCCGGCTTGGCGACGGGGATAGGTTCCATGGCGAGGGTATCCTCGGTGTTACCAAAGCACTGCTGCAGTCTGGCGTCTCTTATGTAGGAGGTTACCAGGGTGCACCGATTTCGCATTTGATGGATGTGCTATCGGATGCAGAACCGTTACTCGATGAACTAGGTATTCATTTTGAGGTTTGCGCAAATGAGGCATCGGCTGCCGCGATGCTGGCAGCATCAGTTAATTATCCCATTCGTGGTGCAGTAACCTGGAAATCCGTAGTCGGAACTAACGTGGCGTCCGATGGGTTGTCCAATCTTGCCTCCGCAGGCGTGAAGGGTGGCGCCTTGATTGTAGTTGGTGAGGATTACGGTGAAGGTTCTAGCATTATTCAAGAACGAACGCACGCTTTTGCGATGAAGTCGACAATGTGCCTACTTGACCCAAGGCCTGAGTTGCCAACGATTACGCGGATGGTCCAAGAGGCCTTTAAATTATCTGAAGCGTCAAATATGCCCGCCGTTTTAGAACTTCGTATTCGAGCGTGCCATGTCTATGGTCACTTTGACGCTAAAAATAATATCCAACCAGATTATTCCCGTAAAAACAAAATTTCTGCGGCCGAGTTTGATTTTTCTCGTGTTTGTTTGCCTCCCGCGACATATGGGCAAGAAAAACACAAGATTGAATTCCGACTGCCGGCGGCAATAAAATATATCGCTGATAATAAATTGAATGAACGGTTCGATGGAGACGTACCCGAGATTGGTATTATCGTTCAGGGTGGGATCTACAACACCTTGATGCGGGCACTCCAACAATTTGGACTTGCAAATAGTTTTGGTGATTGTCAGGTCTCCACATTAGTGCTGAATGTTACATACCCATTGGTACCCGATGAAATTTTCGATTTTTGTGCAGGTAAGGATTCCGTGCTTATTATTGAAGAAGGGCAGCCGGAATTTATCGAGCAAGCGATCAACGCGATCCTAAGGAAGAAAGACATTCAAGCGAAAGTCATTGGCAAGGAGGTTTTCCCGATGGCGGGTGAATATACCTCTGAAGTTATGCTTAGAGCGGTGCACGGTTTTTTATCCAAATACGCTCCTACGGGATTGGATGTAAATATCGCGTTGAAAACTATCGANCAGACGTTTTTAGATAGAAATGATGCACGGAAAANTTTAGGNGATAGTTTGCCCCTAAGGACNCCGAGCTTCTGNACGGGTTGCCCGGAGCGNCCNATTTTTAGTGCACTCAAAATTATGGAAAAAGAATTAGGCCCNGCNCATATCAGCGCCGATATNGGTTGCCATACATTNGCTGCCNTNCCCCCGTTCAATGTNGGTAACACCGTTATGGGTTATGGNTTGGGNCTCGCTAGCTCTGCGGGGNTAGCACCAAGTTTTCACAAGCGTGTCATCAGCATNATGGGTGATGGAGGATTCTGGCATAACGGCATGAGCACTGGCGTTGCTGCGGCGCAGGCCAATGGTAATGACGCGGTGTTGTTGGTGGTAAAGAATGGCTATACCTCAGCAACCGGTTGGCAGCTCCTACCATCCAGTTTACGCGATCGTAACGGCAACCGACGAGAAATGTCGATAGAGAGAGTGCTCCGTAGTTTTGGTGTTAGCTGGTTGAAAACAGTTCGCTCATATTCAATTTCTCGGATGGTCAAGACCTTGCGACGGGCGATGAATACGGCTGAAGGCGGATTAAAGGTCATAATCGCCGACGGTGAATGTCAGCTTGCGCGGCAGCGCCGCATNCGACCGGAGACAGNNAAGCGTCTTAAGGATGGAAAACGTGACGTGNGGACGCGTTTNGGNGTGGANGAGGATATTTGTACTGGTGATCATTCCTGTATTCGTCTTTCCGGTTGCCCCTCTCTGACAATTAAGCCTTCCGCTGACCCGTTGCGGACGGATCCAGTGGCCCACGTCAATAATGACTGTGTTGGGTGCGGCGTTTGCGGNGAGGTTTCTCACGCTGCNGTGTTGTGTCCCTCTTTTTTTGAAGCACGAATNATNAGGAACCCAAACCTATGGGATCGAATACTTTGGAAGCTTCGTCGNAGCATTATCGCGTTAACATCCCCCAAACCATCAACGGTTCCTTCCTTGTGNCAGACCTAAAAGATACGCGTGCAAAAACGCTNCAGGTGTCCGCGATAGGNGGNGAGGGNGGCGGTGTTCTNGCTACGTGGATTGTTGGAGCTGCGCAGCGGGCCGGATACCCTGTCCANAGCACGTCAATTCCNGGGGTNGCTCAACGGACTGGTGCGACGACTTACTATATTGAAATNTTTCCCGTTTCTATCNCCGANCTTGATGGTAAACGACCGATAATGGCTCTATATCCNGGGGTTGNTGACATTGATATCATGGTAGCTACNGAGTTTGCTGAAGCTGGCCGTGCTATTGCCAATGGTTTTGTTACACCANNCANGACACATCTAATTGCCTCNACGCATCGGGTTTTTGCGATAGGTGAACGCAGCGATATGGCCGANGGNCGCTATGATGTTNAANTTTTGTTTGNGTCAGTAANAGAAAGANCAAAACGAGCCTANCTCGCTGATTTGAGTCNGGTCGCTGAGACACATAATGTNAGTTTAAATTCAATCTTGCTCGGCGTTTTNGCNGGTATNGGCCAANTGCCNATGGTTGTCGCGGACTACAAAGCCGCNATTGAAGAAACGGGGATTGCGGTTGAACCAAATNTTGAGGGATTTGAAATTGGCCTCAATTATAAATTTTCTNCTGACGTAAAATCCTCCGATCAATCTATANAAANAACGGNCGCGGNGNCGCTGACACCNAAAGTGTTAGNANNTCGGGTGAACTCAGAATTCCCAGAANCCTGCCATGAAATNTTAATTGAAGGGGTTNCGCGACTTACTGAATACCAAGATATTTCCTACGCGGAAGCTTACCTCGCCCGGTTGTCNGAGGTTCTTACTATTGAAAATNCTGTGGGTGGTGACGGNAGTATTACTGCCGAAACAGGCCGCCAGCTGGCCCTAAGAATGTCATACGAAGANGTGATCAGGGTTGCGCAGTTGAAGTCGGCTGGTGACCGATTNGATCGAATTCGNAAGGANGTTGGCGCTAAGGCGGATGAGCCGNTTGTGGTTGTGGATTATCTCAAGCCAGGAATTGATGAGCTNTGTTCGGTNTTGCCGGCCAAATTAGGGCGNTCGCTNATGTTGCTAGCTGAACGGCAAGGCTGGCGGCATNGCAGTAATTTNGGGCTTCACCTAAAGAGTAATACGGTCACGGGTCATTTANNGTTNAGGCTTCTTAGTNGTTTACGGCGATGGCGTCGAGGAACGTATCGCTATAGCGAAGAGCAAAACTCCATCGACGTTTGGTTGGAGGATGTTAAGGCTACACTTTCTCTAAGTCGCCCGCTCGCCATGGAGACCGTTGGGTGTGCTCAACTAATAAAGGGTTATGGTGAAACGCATCGGCGTGGGAGCGAAAACTTCAGGATGATCAGGGAGCAGGTTGTTGCCTCAGCGTTGAACGGTACAATGCCAGTTAATATAGCAACGGATGCGCTAGCTAATGCTCGCGCTGCAGCCTTGAGCGACCCAGAGGGAACACGGCTTGGCGATGTCCTTGCGGAGATATCTAAAGGGATTAAAGAAAATGCTGCTGAATGAAACCTCAGCTTTCGTTGCTAATTCATCTCGAGTTTTTCGACAAGGATATATAAAACTGACTATTCTCTTGGTCGTTGATTTGGATCAAGCCGTTAGACCCTGTTCTGGCGAGAAAACATAAGTTAAGCGGAGATCAAGTATGGATTTTGGTGTTCAGTTTTTTCCCAACGTCACGCCCGACGAAAAGTCGGCAGCGCAATATTACCAGGAAAGTCTTGGCCTTTGTGATATTTTGGATGAGTGCGGTTATACCCATGTTCGGATTGTAGAACACTATTTTCATCCTTATGGCGGCTATAGCCCTAACCCTATTGTCTTTCTTTCCGCTGCGGCCCAGCGCGCAAAGGAAGCTCGACTAATTACCGGTGCAGTTCTCCCGGTTTTCAATAACCCGCTCAAGCTAGCAGGTGAAATAGGAATGCTGGATGGCATTTCAAATGGGCGCCTTGAAGTTGGCCTGGCACGTGCCTTTATCCCAAAGGAATTTGAAGCCTTTAAGATCAACCTTGACGAAAGTGTTGCACGTTTTGATGAGGGCGTAGAACAAATCATCCGTTTACTCACAGAAGAGGACGTAACTTCAGAAGGTGAATTTCATAGTTTTGAGAATGTCACCTCCTATCCAAGACCCACGCAGTTACCTCATCCCAAGCTTTGGACGGCTTCCGTTGCTACCGAAGCATCATTTGAGAAAGCGGGCCGTAACGGCACCTGGATTATGGGTATCCCCATTGCTGGGGGCAAGATGAGGGAATTGTTGGATATTTATCGTGAAGCTTGGAAGACAGCGGGTCATTCAGGAAAAGGGCGCGTGATGCTAGCATTCTTTATGTTTTGCCATGAGGACCATGATGAAGCGCTAAGGATCGCTCGTCCGCATGTTGATAACTACTTTGTTTCTCTATGTGACGCCGCTAGTGGCTGGACGACTGGTTCATCGTCGAAGGATTACGCGCATTACGACAAAATTGTGGAAACGTTGCGGCAGGAAAACCTTGATACTCAGATCGATAAATGTTCGGCCTGGGTAGGCACCCCTAAGGAGCTCATTGATATGATCGAAGACTATAATGATCAAGTTGGTGGATTTGACGATGGCTCGCTTCAGGTCAACTTTACAACCCTGCCAGCAGAAGACGCTGCAAAGTCGGTACGTCTGTTTGGCGAGAAAGTTATCCCACATTTTTCCTGACTGAGTTCTGGTTTAGCGTTGGGAAATTTGGTGTGGAATATTAAGAGTTTAGATCATTTGAGCTATTTTTATAACGAGTAGAAAAAGATGCCTATTCTTGTGACCGGCGTAGCCGGGTTTATCGGGTACCACGTGAGCATGGCCTTGCTTGCGCGTGGCGAAGAGGTTCTAGGCGTCGATGTCGTCAATGATTATTATGATGTGAGCCTGAAGGAAGCCCGGCTTTCGATACTTAAAAAACAAACTGGGTTTACCTTCTATAAGGTCGACATTACTGATATAGAAGGGATGAATGAGGTCGTCGCTGAGGCTGGAGAATTGCAGAGAGTTGTTCATCTCGCAGCTCAGGTAGGCGTCAGAAATTCCATCACCAATCCATTTGATTATGTGTGGGCAAATCTCGTGGGACATTTGTCGATTCTGGAGATTTGCCGGAACCAACCTAATTTTAAGCATCTCGTGTATGCGAGTTCGAGCTCAGTCTATGGCGGGAATACTAAGCTACCATTTTCCGTTGATGATCCAACCGATTTGCCAGTTTCCCTATATGCGGCGACCAAGAAGGCTGATGAGCTGATGAGCCATTGTTATGGCCATCTCTATGGTTTTCCACAGACCGGCTTGAGGTTTTTTACGGTCTATGGCCCTTGGGGCCGTCCGGACATGGCAGTGTATATTTTTTGTAAGGCAATCTTTGAAGGCCGTAGATTCCCTGTTTTTAATAATGGCGATATGAAACGTGACTTCACCTTTATCGATGATATCGTCGCAGGTGTAATTGCGTCTCTCGACAATCCGCCTACCTCTATTGATAAGCAGGTACCTTGCCGTCTGTATAATATCGGTAATCATAGCAGCGAGCCGTTAATGAAGATGATCGGGCTTATAGAAGAGGCGTTGGGAAAGAAGGCCAAGATTGATTTTAAGCCGATGCAACCGGGAGATGTAAAAGAGAGTCTTGCTGACATAGAAGAAATTAAAACAGATCTCGACTACAACCCAACAACACCGATTGATATTGGTATCCCCAAATTTGTTGAATGGTTTAAAGAGTATGAGGGGGGCTTGGCCTGATTGTTTATGATTAGCGGTATTGGTATTCGCCTCCGCCTGGTAAAGGACTAGTGGAATATACGGTAACGTTTCTTGCCACACCATTTTTGCATTGGTGCCCATGCCTTTGAAAATGTTAACCCATGTTGATGGGTTTAGCCTGTTATAATTTTTCACTCGAGTGTTAATGAAACGGGACTCTTTCAGAAGAAAAGTGCTAGCGTAGATTCTGGGTAAAAACTGATGCATACTTTTACCCCAAAATTGAAAATCTATTCAGGGAGGATTTGGAATGATTAAGACAGGTAATTTAATTTCCACGGCCCTTGTGGGTGTCATTGCACTCGGTGGGGCTCAATATTTTGGTTCGCAGAATGCTTCTGCGGCGGAGCTTCGGCTTGCGCATTTTACATCCCCTAAACATCCGATGGACCGCCTATTTATGCGGCCCTGGACTAAACAGGTTAGTAAAATGTCTGGCGACAAGTTGACCATTAAGATTTTCCCAGGCGGTAAACTTGGGAAAGGCCCGCGCGCGCAATTTAAGCGGGCTGTCGATGGTGTGGCAGATATAACATTTGGTCTGCAAGGATATACGTCTAAAATCTTTAAACGCACAGCCATGGTCGAGCTTCCCGGCGTAGCCAAAAATTCTGGAGAGCTGGTTAGAAAAATGTGGAAGGCCCACCGCCTTTTGGCACCAGAATATAAAAGGGTAAAGCTTCTGGCAATGTGGGTCGGTGAAGCCCCAATTTTTATGAGCCGTAAAAAGCCGATCCGCAAACTTGCAGATCTAAAAGGTATGAAAATCCGGACCCCATCGGCTAATCAATCGCGTTGGCTTAAGGCCCTCGGAGCGACACCGGTATCGATGCCAATTACTCAGGTTTATCGCGCCCTTGAAACTGGCCGTGTCGATGCATTGTTGGTGCCGCCAAGTGTTATTCGCAGCTTCAAGATTGGCGAAGTCGCGAAACATTTTACAACAGGTCTTGATGCCGCATTCGGACGGTCACCGTTTTTCGTCGTTATGAATAAGAAATCGTGGAAGGGTCTGAACAAGGCTGAAAAGGCCCTGATAAATAAGACTACCGGTGCCGCGTGGAGCGCACGGGCAACGGCAATCTATGAAAAGGCCGGTGCTGGTGGTCTCAACAGCGTTCGCAAAACAGGCAAGCACAAGATTTATGCGTTTTCTGCGGCTGAGCAGAAACAGATGAAATTAATTTTGCTCAAAGCACGTGCAAAATATATTGAGCAGCTTGAAAAGGGTGGTGTGCCGGCAAAGGCCATTCTTGCCGCTATGAATGCGGGTTCCTGACTATCAGTGTCGGAGCAGTCTAACAGGCCACTTGAGAGCGTAGTTCGAAAGAGTGTGCGTCACCTCGCTGTATTGGCCGGGGTGACGCTTCTTTTTCTAATGTGTTTGACAGTTTATGCGGTTGTGATGCGCTATGTCTTCAATGCACCCATTCTCTGGGCGCTAGACGTTGCGCGTGTGGGCCTAGTTGTTCTTGTTTTTCTTGGTCTGGCTTATTGCGGCCTGACAGGTGGCCACATCGCAGTAGATTTTCTTGGCGTCTTCGCGCCGCCGCGCATTGTTCAAATATCGGATGTTGTTATACGTTCTATCTGTGTTGTTTTGATTGGCTTGATGGCGTGGCAAGCGATGCAACAGGGGCTTGATGCTATTGAGATGGGGGAGGGCACCAATGAGCTCGAAATCCCATTATTTCCGTTTTTTGCCGTCGTTGCATTTGGTTCTGTTGCCTATTGTATTGTTTTAATGATCCAGGTCGCCCGTGCTGTGCGTGGCGATGCTCTCGATGATCATGGTGAGTCATGACACCGACCGTTATAGGCCTATTAGGACTTGTTGGATTATTCGGGTTATTGGCACTACGGATGCCCGTGGGTATTGCCATGGCGGTGGTCGGAACAATTGGCTTTGGTGTTCTGAATAGCTGGCCAGCGACCATGGCCCAGCTGGGGCGCGAACCTTATGTAATTGCGTCTTCCTATGAGCTGATTGTTATCCCACTTTTTGTCTTAATGGGTAATTTGGCCAGCATTTCAGGCATGAGCCGGGATTTGTATCAGGCAGCCTATTCCTGGTTTGGTCACTGGCGAGGCGGCCTGGCGTCGGCAACGATTGCTGCATGTGCCGGATTTGCTGCTGTGTCAGGATCGTCAGTCGCTTCCGCTGTGACTATGGGTCGGGTCGCTCTTCCGGAAATGCGTCGCTATAAATATGGTGCGCGTCTGTCGACTGGCTGCATTGCGGCTGGCGGCACTCTTGGTATTCTCATTCCCCCCAGTACAGGGTTTGTGATCTACGCAATCCTGACGGAAGAATCTATCGGACGATTATTTCTGGCAGGAATTCTCCCGGGTCTGTTGCTTACGGCCCTGTTTATGGTAGCAATTTATATTCAATGCCGTATTAACCCTGAACTCGGACCGCCAGGTCCGAGCACACCTATGCGCAAAAAGTTTACTGCACTGCGTAAGGCCAGTGCGATGGTTTGCATTGTGATAATCACTATCGGCGGAATTTATATCGGCGCCTTTAGTCCAACGGAAGCCGCCGGTATTGGCGCCTTCTTGTCTCTAATTCTTGCGTTGGTGCGCCGACGCGTGACGACATCAGCAATGAGCGATGTGTTACTTCGGACTGTCCGGACGACAGCCCTGGTGTTCATGATCATTGTCGGCGCCCATATCTTCAGCCCCTTTATCGCACTGACAGATATACCCGAAGATTTGGCCGAATTGCTCGGCGACCAAGCAATGCCGCGGATCGCCGTGCTCCTGATTATTCTACTTACCTATATTATCTTAGGTACTTTTTTAGAAGGCTTCGCGATGTTAGTGCTGACCCTGCCCATCGTGCATCCGCTTATCCTCGCGTTGGGTTATGACCCGATATGGTTTGGTGTCGTTATGGTAATTGTCTTGGAAATGGGTCTCATAAGCCCACCGGTGGGGGTAAATGTGTTCGTTGTAAAAGGGATTGCGGGCGACATTCCGATGAGTGATATCTTTATGGGTATTCTACCGTTCTGGCTGGCGATGGGCGTTTGTCTAGCTCTCTTAGTTACTTTTCCTCAAATAGCCCTCTTCCTGCCTAATTCGATGATAAGTTAGCGAAAAGAAGTGCGCCTTTTTTCAAACCGTCGCCGAAAACTGCACATGGGGAAGTATCCCATGGAAAAACTGAAGCGCGTTCCAAAGACTACAACTTTTATTTCTGACGATGTGCCTCGCGTTCCCAAGCGGGCTAATTTTTTCAATCGTGCAGCACTCGGTGACCTAGGTGCCAAGTCAAAACGAGAACGCCCCCGTTTCGTCGGCAAGTTACCTTTTGCTCGTTCGATGGGAAAAGTTTGTCGGGCGCACCTGCCAAGGCACAAGGGTGAGCCTCTGGAAACGCAGGCGCCATTGCCGGATGACCTTAAAGAACGCGCCAAGCATTTCAAAGCCCTGACCTATTTCCTCAACGCTGACGTGGTGGGGATTTGTGAGGTGCCAGAATACGCTTGGTACAGTCATGACATCAACGGTGAAGAGATTGAACCGCGTCACAAATATGCGATCGTCTTGCTTATTGATCAGGGTTTCGAAACCCTTGATGCGGCATCCGGTGATGACTGGATTAGCAACGCACAAAGCTTTCGCGCCTATATGTGGGGTTCCAATATCGCCTGCACGTTGGCGGAATATATTCGCCAGCTTGGCTATGAGGCGCAAGCCCATACCAACCTCGAAAGTGATGTCCTGCATAATCCGTTGGTTATGCTCGCCGGGCTCGGGGAGCTCAGCCGAATTGGCGAAGTAGTTTTAAACCCGTTTATCGGTCCGCGTTTTAAATCATCAGTGATCACGACAAACCTTCCGCTTGCGACGGACCAGCCTATTGATTTTGGATTGCAGGATTTTTGTTCAAAGTGCATGAAGTGTGCTGTCGAATGCCCCTGCAACGCCATACCATTTGGCGACAAGGTTATGTTTAATGGCTACGAAATGTGGAAGCCGGATGTCGCAAAATGTACTGCATATCGCGTCACTAATTCTAAGGGCGGAGGTTGCGGCCGTTGCCTTAAGATGTGTCCGTTTAACAAAGAAGGATTAGTTTCGCACCGTGCGGCTTTATGGATGGCGATCAAGCTCCCGTTTATGAGGCGTTTTCTAGCGCGGCTTGATGACTGGCTGGAATACGGCAAACGCAACCCGGTCAAAAAATGGTGGTGGGATCTCGAGATCGTTGATCGAAAGGTAACCATTCCCGAAAACGTCAATCAACGCGATCTCGACAAAAATCCTAAGGAACCAGCGGTACAACGACTGGGGCTCTATCCGGCGGATACAATTCCTGAGCCGGATCGTAACGAAGCAGCACCAGTTAATCGTAAGGAAGGTATGAAGCGCTACGAGCAAGCGAAGCAGGATAATGCTGATCGGGTTGCAGCAGAAAAAAAGGCCGGAAAATGAAATGGTTCTCCCAACGCAAACGGCCAATGCATATGGGGCAATATCCTATGCACAAGATAAAACGCGTCGATCAGCCTACTACTTATATTTCAGATGATGTGAATCGGGTTCCGAAGCGCGCCAACATGTTTACCCGCGCAGCCAAAGGGGATCTAGGGAACAAAGCGCAATTTGAGAGAACTAATCGATTTGCCAAGACACCGCTAAGTGCCGCGTTGCGCAGCATGTCGGCGACGCACGACGAGATCCACGATGGACCAGTCGCCCCCGATATTGCACCGATAACGACAGACGCCAGGGTGGTTGCAGAGCACATAAAGTCAATGTGCATATTCCTTGATGCCGATATGGTTGGAATTTGCGAAGTGCCGGACTATGCCTGGTACAGCCACGACAATGACGGCACGCCCATCGAACCGTATCACAAATATGCTATCGTGATCGTAACCGATCAGGGCTTTGAAACACTTGACGCGGCATCCGGTGATGACTGGATTAGCAATGTCCAAAGCCAGCGCGCCTATCTCATGGGGTCCACCATAGCGTGTACAGTCGCAGATTATATTCGCCAGCTTGGCTACCCCGCCCGCGCGCAGACGGCCACCAAGTCGGATGTGT
>PBOV01000049.1:0-1792 GCA_002724505.1 Rhodospirillaceae bacterium
GAGATTTATTATTGCATATGCTCACAATCTTCAATCAAAATTCAGACATATTAGACCTATATCAGAAGAAATTAACACATATTATGGTAGATGAATATCAGGATACGAATGTTGCTCAATATTTATGGCTCCGACTGTTAGCGCAAACGCATCGTAATATTTGCTGCGTCGGTGACGACGATCAATCGATCTATAGTTGGCGAGGGGCCGAAATCGGAAATATTCTTAAATTTGAAGAAGACTTTCCCGGAGCAGAAGTTTTCCGCCTTGAACAGAATTATCGATCCACTCCTGAAATTCTCTCGGCGGCGTCTGCTCTAATTTCTCATAATTCTGGTCGTTTGGGTAAGACGCTTTGGACGGAACGTGATAGCGGCGATAAAATTACTGTTCGGGGTTTGTGGGATGGCGAGGCTGAGGCACGGAACATCGCCGATGAGGTCGAAGCTCTCAAGATAAAGAAAGCATCTCTGGAAGAGATTGCCGTGCTGGTGCGGGCTAGTTTTCAGATGCGAGAATTTGAGGAACGTTTTATTACGGTGGGAATACCATACCGTGTGATCGGTGGGCCAAGGTTCTACGAAAGACAGGAGATACGAGATGCCATCGCTTATATGCGCGTCATTAATCAGCCCGATGATGGATTGGCTTTCGAGCGCATCATAAATGTCCCACGCCGTGGGATTGGCGCGGCAACAATACGAGCTATCCATAACCTATCACAGGCACACACAGTTTCGTTGACGGAAGCTGCGCGAAGATTGGCTGGGACCGATGAACTACGCCCACAAGCCCGCCGCGCTATCACAGCGCTTTTTGCAAATTTTGATCGATGGGCTGGTCTTGCAGAAACGGTCGATCAGGTGGAGCTAGTAGAAACTGTGCTTGATGAATCCGGCTATACAGAGATGTGGCAAAATGACAAGAGGCCTGAGGCCCCTGGCCGTTTAGAGAATTTACGAGAACTTGTGAGGGCGCTGGAAGAATTCGAAAATCTCTCCGGCTTCCTTGAGCATGTCAGTCTGGTGATGGAGGCCGGGCAGGCGGATGCAGGCGAAATGGTCAACCTAATGACGTTGCATGCCGCAAAGGGTCTTGAGTTCGAGACAGTTTTTCTTCCTGGCTGGGAAGAGGGTGTCTTTCCTAATCAAAGAGCAATGGATGAAGGAGGTGCTTCAGCCCTGGAAGAGGAAAGGAGATTGGCTTATGTCGGTTTAACTCGGGCACGCCGGCAAGCTCATGTTAGTTTTGCAGCGAACCGACGAATTTATAATCAATGGCAGACCTCAATTCCCTCTCGGTTCGTCGAGGAGTTGCCAGAGAAAGACATAGAGGCAGTAATTGACCCTGGTCTTTATGGCAGTTACCCGGCGAACTCAGGGTTTGAAGATGACGCCCCAGGGGAATGGACAGCCGCGGGGCGCGGCCCCGGATTTCAACGTATGCAGTCTGCCCAAGGCTTAATTAAGGATGAAGGTGTCATAGATGGTCGGGCGAAGGTTATTAACAGTCTTCCGCCTTCCAGTAACATAAAACGTGGCATCCGGATTTTTCATCAAAAATTTGGTTATGGAAAAGTAGTAGCAGTTGACGGTAATAAGCTCGAAGTTGAGTTCGAAAAAGCAGGCGTTAAAAAAGTAATGGATAGTTTTGTAGAGCCAGCCTGACCGATGAATAAAAACGAGCCCGATAGTTGGAAGATTGTCTTCTATATTGATGAGAAAGACCATCTTTCGATTTTTGAAACGGCTCTTGAGCCCTTTGTTGATGGGGTGAGTATGGATGAAGATGA
>PBOV01000049.1:1797-12059 GCA_002724505.1 Rhodospirillaceae bacterium
CAAGGGGNCGCCGCGTTGTTGGGTTCTGTTCCGTTAAGCCAAATGCATCGGAGATTGAAANCCGATTNCTGATAGGNTCGTTGGCTTTGGGNTTGAAACCACNCAAATTCTCCATCGAAGGTATCGCCAGTATCGACTGGGTTGCCCAATANCAAGCCCGAACGCAACCTGTAACAATAGGNCNATTCTTTATTTACCCNGATCATTTCAGAGAGGGNTTTCCGAAAGACAAAATACCTATNGCGCTGGATGCCGGCTTAGCGTTTGGAACNGGCGAGCATCAAACAACTGAGGGGTGCCTAAGGGCTCTCGAAAGGCTTNTAACTGATGATTATGTGATCAAAAATGCGTTAGACGTCGGATGCGGTACGGCAATTCTGGCGATCGGGATGAGTAAAATTTTACCGGAAATCAAGATACTGGCTTGCGATAATGACCCATCCGCAGTTTCGACAGCGTCAGAGAATATTATGAAAAATGGGAGTGCGGGCTCGGTTACCGCATGCGAAAGCAATTTCTATTCTGCCCCTGAAATAAAGTCCGCCAGCCCGTTTGATCTGGTGGTCGCTAACATCCTGGCGGGACCGCTTATAGATGCGGCTTCGGAAACTGCTAAGATAGTGAGCCCCACCGGCCATCTCATCCTGTCAGGTATATTGGATAAGCAAGCGGTTGACGTTGTTAACTCACACATGGCAGAAGGTTTTACCGTCGTTGATCAGCTTCTAATAGATAAGTGGGCGACGCTAGTGTTGAAATTTAGTTAGTTAATTTTTTTTGGAGGAAGAGACCGGGTCTTTCGCCACCAAATTAGGGCTTTGCAAATGGATTGGTAATGAGGTTATCGGATAAAGTGAGTTGGGCGTGTTCTTGAAATTTACATGGGTGCGTTGGAAAAAGATATTTAGGTTTATTCGTTTAGGTTTAAGGACCCAACCTTAGATCTTGGCAAAAAACTTGGAAAACAGCATTTGTCATGGTTTTAGCAGAAAATGAAGTTAACGCAGTTCTAAAATGCCTGTTAGAGGCCGAGAAAGCGACTTTAAACATAGATGAACTTCGTTTGCTAATTGAGGGACAGTTTGCAGCACCCGCAAATATTGACCCTGATAGCTGGATGTCGTTGGTCGTGCCCGACCCTTCTGATGATTTGCGTGAAGCATTGAGATCATTTATGGCATCCTCCAAGCCAAAGGTGCCTGAGTTTGAATTGCCGTCTTTTGACCGGATTGGGGCGCTGCGTGTCGAGTTATCTGATAGGAGGCTGGATGGTTTCCTTGTTCCGTTGGCTGATGAATATCAATCTGAGTTTCCACCTAAGTGTGCTCAGCGTCTAGCATGGTTGACTGGGTTTACCGGCTCGGCGGGTTTGGCGGTGATCCTCCAAGACAAGGCGGCCCTTTTTGTTGATGGCCGGTATACGCTACAGGTTAGGAAACAAGCGGACCCGGAAATTTACGAGTTTTGCAAAATTTCAGAGGAACCACCCAGTTGTTGGATTGAAAAGTATGTTCCGGCGGGGTCACGGATTGGATACGATCCATGGCTACATACAAAGTCCGCGCTTGAGCCTTATGAGAAAAGATGTCGCGCCGCAAAAATAGAATTGATTCAAGTAGAAACAAATCCCCTTGATAAAGTTTGGAAAGACCAACCGTCTGCCCCCCTGGCTCCGGTTTACCCGCATCCCGTGGATATTGCTGGGCGAGCTGCTTCAGAGAAAATTTCGGAAACAGCCGCGATCGTTAGGGGGCATGGCGCAAACGCGGCGGTTATAACGGCGCCAGATTCAATTGCTTGGCTTTTGAATTTACGCGGAGGTGATTTGCCAAATACGCCTGTGGCGCTTGGTTTTGCTATTTTAAAAGGATCTGGGTCAGTCGATTTATTTATGGACCCCCGCAAGTTGCCCATCAATACAATAAAGACGCTCGGCAAAGATGTGTCGCTGTATCCCACTGACAAATTGGGTTTTGCCTTAGCAAGGCTTGGAGCAGCCGGCAGACCTGTTCTCTTGGCGCCAACGACGGCACCGATTTGGGTGCACAATCAACTTGAAGCGACGGGGGTAGAGATTGTTTCAAGGGAAGACCCTTGTGTATTGCCAAAAGCTTGCAAGAACACGGTAGAAATTCAGGGGGTCCGGANTGCACATATTCGGGATGGCGCNGCCCTTTGTTCATTTCTTGCTTGGTTGNCTGAAGNAGGACCAGCTGGTGACGTCGACGAGCTGTCNGCAGCGGATAAACTNTATCAATTNCGGTCCNCTGGNNACAATTTTANGGGNTTGTCNTTTGAAACAATNTCAGGTGCGGGGGCGAACGGTGCCATAGTCCATTACCGTGTGACCCCTGAGACAANCNGCAAGCTTGAGCTTGGCTCGCTCTATTTAGTTGATTCTGGNGCCCAATATCTGGACGGGACGACTGATGTTACTAGGACGGTAGCAATAGGGAGGCCAAGTGATGAAATGCGGGATCGTTTTACACGGGTTTTGAAGGGTCATGTGGGTATCGCGACTGCCCGTTTTCCGCTTGGAAGTAGCGGTGGTCAACTTGATGTGATTGCTCGGCAACCTTTATGGGATGTCGGTCTTGATTTTGAACATGGGACCGGACATGGCGTTGGCGCTTACTTGGGCGTTCACGAAGGGCCACATCGTATTGCAAAACGTTTTGCGGACGTTCCGCTTCAACCAGGGATGATCGTCTCAAATGAGCCTGGTTACTACAAAGAAGGGGAATTCGGTATTAGGATCGAAAATCTTGAAGTGGTCCGAGCCGCACCAAATATTAAATCGTCAAACGACGGACGGGAAATGCTTGAATTCGAGGCGTTAACGCTTGCACCTATTGACCTTGCGCTGATAGAGCCATCGATTATGACACAAAAGGAAATTAGTTGGTTGAATAGATATCATGCACGAGTACTCNAGNCGATTGGACCGCTGGTTGACCCAAAAACGGCGGCCTGGCTTGAAGAGGCAACCCAACCCTTATCGTTAAAGTCACTAACTTAATAATTTCATTGCGTAGTTATTTTATCTTTGTCGGCCAAAATGCTGGATTTCTTTTCTACGGATTTCTGCTAGCGCTATTATCGAGCTTTGGACAGACTTATTTTATCGCCCTATTTAGTGCCGAAATTCGTAACGACTATCAGCTCAGTCATGGGGATTTAGGGCTCATTTTCTCTTTGGCTACGCTTGGGAGCGCTTGTTGTTTGATCTGGATTGGGCGCAANATGGATGTTNTTGACCTCCGCCTATATAGTTTTTTNGTTGTAATCGGACTTGCTTTTTCTTGCGCTCTTTTGTCTGAGGGGCGTGGCGTAGTATTTCTNTTCGNNGCNTTTTTTGGNCTAAGGCTTTGTGGTCANGGTTTAATGGGTCACACNTCGCAAACAGCCATGGCACGGTATTTCGATGATCACCGGGGTAAAGCCCTCAGTATCGCAAATCTTGGCCATGCTGTNGGGCAGGCATTTTTACCGTCGCTCGTCGTGGTTATGATAGCCTATTTTGGGTGGAGGAGTGCTTGGGCTTGGTACGCAGTAGCGCTGGTGTTTCTTATGGCNCCGGCCATTCTCTNTCTGTTGCGAGGACATGAGGNNCGGCATAGTGCTCTTATGTCTCACCTAAAGAAGAGGGCAGCGCAGGGCTCGGCAGGTGGAAGAGAGGTGCCAGGCCGTCACGAGCAATGGACCCTACGGGATGTCCTATATCATCCGACTTTTTACATGGTAATGGCTAATGTNATTGCACCCGGCATGTTGATGACGGGGTTGATGTTCCATCAAATTCACATGATCGAAAGCAAAGGCTGGGAAATATCTTGGTTTGCGTCTTGCTTTGCTGCATTTGCAGCAATGAGTGTTGTTGCGGGAATTATTTCCGGGCCNTTAATTGATCGTTATTCTGCCCGTCGNTTAATACCCTGGTATCTCGCGCCAATGGGCTTTGGTATTACGGCTCTTATTTTGTCTTCTCACCCGCTAATTGTATTGGCATGGTTTTTCTTATCGGGCGTGACAAGCGGTCTTCATCGTTCGGTAGTGAGCGCTTTTTGGGCGGAGGCCTATGGTGTTCGGCATCTTGGTTCTATCCGAAGCCTAGTCTCAGGNGTATCTATATTTGGTACCGCTGTCTCGCCGGTCCTTTTTGGTCAGATGATNGATGTNGGGATTACAATCGAATTTATCGCAATTATATGCATAATCTGGATTGTTGCTGCCATCCCGGTGTCTTATTTGGGTCTNAGGTTTTTACAGGATACCTAGCCGTTAATTAGCGTTAGCCATTCNTCTTCGCTTAGTATCGGAACANCTAAATCTTTAGCCTTCGTTGCCTTTGAGCCTGGGTCNGTGCCGATAACGACATAATCAGTCTTTTGAGAAACCGAACCTGTGACTTTGGCCCCTAGGGCTTCCGCCTTAGCCTTGGCTTCTGAACGACTTATGGTTTCTAACGTTCCTGTAAAAACAATGGTTTTACCACTGATTTTTGAAATATTTGTAGCCGACTTTACTGAGTCTTCAACATTAAGTTGGGTGTTGAGGTCCTCTATGACGGCTAAATTTTGAGGATCTCCGATAAAATTTNTNAGNTCNTCTGCCATGCTGACACCAATACCCTCGATATTGCATAGGTCTCGAAAGGCCTCTCCTATCAATTCTACCTTTCTAAATTCATCGGGACAGGCGCCGCGTTCAGTTGTTGCTTGTTGCATTGCTGATACCCAGGTAGTGAGTGATCCGTAGTGAAGGGCAAGTTGACGCGCGGTTGCCTGCCCGATTTGTCTGATCCCTAATGCGTAAATGAAACGCTCTAATGGAATGGTCCGNCGCTGTTCNATAGAAGNNATNAANTTATCGACNGATTTATNACCCCATCCCTCAAATTGGCGAAGTTGTTCGTAGTTTTCATGAAGACGAAATATATCGCCCGGCGTCTTGATTATTCCTTGAGTTTGGAAGGTTTCAATGTGTTTGCCGCCAAGTCCATCGATATCGAATGCATCCCGACTAACAAAGTGTTTAAGCCGTTCTAAATTTTGTGCAGGACAGGCCAAACCTCCAGCGCAGCGAATTACAGCCTCATTAACCTCACGGATGGTCGGGCTACCGCATTCCGGACAGTTGGNAGGGAACGTAAATGGTTGGCTATTTTTCGGACGTTTATTGGTTATAACCGCTAATACCTGCGGGATAACGTCTCCAGCACGTTGAATGATTACCGTATCGCCCTCTCGAATATCCTTTCGCTCAATTTCGTCGGAATTATGTAGAGTTGCACGACTGACAACNACGCCACCGACTGTGACTGGCACCAGTTCGGCGACCGGTGTAAGGGCGCCNGTCCGCCCCACCTGGACATTAATCCNTTCGAGAACTGTTTGCGCATTTTCTGCTGGAAATTTGTGGGCGATTGCCCAGCGTGGGGCACGACTCACGAACCCCAGGCGTTGTTGCCAGTCCAATCGGTTTACCTTGTAAACAATACCATCGATATCGTAATCAAGGTGCGGTCGCTGTTCCGATATCTCTTGATAGTATGCGATAGCATCCTGCGCATTGTTGCAAATTCGGGCTAACGGATTTACAGGGAACCCCCAGTNTTTGAGGNTTTTGAGAAATNCCCATTGTGTTTCNGCAACCGGATCACTGAGCTCGCCCCACGTATAAGCGAACATCTGCAGGGGACGTTGNGCTGTAATGGAACTATCTAGTTGGCGAAGTGAGCCGGCTGCTGCGTTCCGTGGGTTAGCAAAGGTGGAATTTTCATCTCGTTTACGNTGCTCATTGATGGCTCGAAATGCGGNGTGNCCAATATAAACTTCTCCTCGAATTTCAATAATTTTGGGAACTTCTACCTCGATAGTCTCTGAAATTTCTTGCATTGTTAGAACGTTGGCGGTGACGTTTTCACCTTCTCGACCATCGCCACGTGTTGCCGCGAGTTTAAATTTACTATTTTCATAGCGTAGAGAAATTGACAGTCCATCAATCTTTGGTTCAGCAACAACTTGGATTTCTTCATCATCACTTAGTCCAAGGAGACGACGGACGCGCGCGAAAAAATTGTGCACGTCCTCATCATTAAAAGCATTTCCCAGGGATAACATCGGGACTGCATGTTTAACCTTTTCAAAACCAGACCTGACGGGCGCGCCGACCTTTTTGGAAGGGCTATCCGAGCGAATGAGTGTTGGAAAACGTGTTTCAATGTCACGATTGCGAAGCCGGATGGTGTCGTAATCGGCATCAGAAATGGTCGGGGAATTGTCCTGATAATAGGATTGATCGTGCTGTCCTAATTCCTTTGCCAACCGAGCGAGTTCCTGTTCCGCCTCTTTACTTGTCAGTTGGTCAACAGGTGTCTTAGAAAACTCGCTTTTCATTTCATGCTCTTTGAATTGGGATTGCTCATCTCTCTTTTCCCGCGAGTAAACTTGCNGCCGCCGCTCTTGCTTCATTCGTTATCTTTGCTCCTGCTAGCATGCGAGCAATTTCTTCCTGACGTTCAACATCAGAAAGTTCGGAAACGTTTGTTCTGACAACGCCTTTGATNGTTGACTTTACGATCTGTAAATGTCGAGTTGCGCAGGAGGCGACCTGGGGGGAGTGAGTGATTGCTAATACTTGTACGCTCTTTGCAAGTTTAGCAAGGCGTTCTCCAACAGCTGCTGCAACTGCCCCCCCAATTCCGGAGTCGACTTCGTCAAATATTATTGTGGGAATCCTGTTTGATTGATGCAGAACAACCTTTAGGGCAAGGAGAATACGGGCCAGTTCACCGCCCGANGCAATCCGAGCGAGCGGACCCGAGGGCGCGCTTGGGTTCATTGAAACCTCAAAAAAAGTGCGATCNATGCCACTTGGTCCCCATTCTCTNTCTTCTAATATTTCTATAACGGTCGTAAAGGTTGCTTTCTCGAGTTTTAATGGCGGAAATTCAGCAATGACGGCNTTGTCGAGCTTGATTGCTGAAGCAGACCGCTTTTTACTTANAATTTTTGCTCTTGATTTATAGGTCTCGTAAGCCCGATCTCTTTCCGCCTGTAGCTTTTTTAGTAATTCACTTGAATCATCAATCTGCGCAAGTTTTTCTTCAAGTTTAGACCTTAAAGCTGGCAGTTCTTCAACGGGAAGGTTATGTTTTCTTGCCATTGCCCGGATTGCGAATAGGCGTTCTTCGCACGATTCCAACTTNACTGGGTCGGGTTCTGCATCGGACATAACGCGGCGNAGTAGTGTATCGGCATCGGCTACCGCGTCGTTTGCAACAGCTAACGCATCCATGACGGTGTCCAGCCTCCCTGCCGCTGCACTCACTTCAGAAGTGAGAACACGCTGGGCAGCAGCTAGGCGTTCATCAACCCCATCGCCGCTTGAGAGAAAATCTTTTGCAGCCCCTAACGCCGAGACAAGTCGTTCGCCGTTCATTAACAATGCACGAGTTTCGGCGAGTTCCGTCTCTTCGCCGGCTTGAGGGTCGAGGGCTATCAACTCTGTTAGGGCATGTCGAATATATTCTTCATCGACTTTGTTTTGTTCAAGCGCTGCAATCCTCTCCTTTAGGGTTTTCTCCGCATCCTGCCAATCTCTAAAAAGGTTTGAAACTTCGAGACGCACTTTTTCTAAATTTGCGAAGTCGTCAAGGCAGTTTCTGTGTGTTCCTTGGTCCATAAGTCCGTGGCTCGCGAATTGCCCTTCAATTTCTACCAGCGTTTCGCCTACTTTTCGTAGCAACGCGACGCTTACTGGTTCATCATTTATAAATGCTTTTCCTCGTCCATCTTTGTCCAGGTTACGTCTAAGAATTAAAGGGTCTCCTGATTCGGNAGCGGGAATCTGATATGATTCTAGGACAGGAAATACTGGATCGTCGGGCGCAAGTTGGAATGATGCGGAGACGGAGGCAGGGAATGGTTTTTTATTAGAACTACCAGATGTTCTGAGCAANCTAGCGTTNGCACGCATTCCAAGCGCTAGACTAAGGGCGTCTAATAGTATCGATTTTCCAGCTCCTGTTTCCCCAGTTAATGCACATAAACCTGCATCGAATTTAATATCGACCTTGTCGATCAGGATGATATCGCGAATATTAACCGATACGAGCATTNTANTTTAGAAAACCGAGTTCCAGATGCGGTTTAGAAATCCTTTTTTCTTTTTNTGNTTNCTGACGNTTTTTCCNGTCNTTAGAGCATANCTNTCGGTATACCATTCACTNCCTGGATAATTATGNCCAAGTACTGAAGCAGCTTTTTTNGCTTCTTNTGGCAATCCCAGCGCNGTATATGCCTCGNNGACCCTATGGAGNGCTTCCGGCACATGGGTTGTGGTTTGGTATTGATTTATAACACGATTAAAACGGTTAANCGCNGCGGTATANTTCTTTTTTTTAAGGTAAAAGCGTCCGATGGACATTTCCTTGCCGGCCAAATGGTCGAGGGTTAGGTCAATCTTAAGGCGTGCNGAACGTGCATATTTTGTTTGGGGATAGCGACGTGCGACATTTCGNAGAGCTCTAAGAGCCTTTTTCGTCACTAGTTGGTCTCTGCTTATATCTNTTATTTGTTCATAATAACTCAATGCTTTTAGATAGTGTGCATAAGGGGTATCGCGATTACCGGGATGAAGCTGAATGAACCGATCTAGTCCAATAATAGCAAGATCGTATTTATTAGCTTCATAATTTGCATAAGCTGCCATAAGCTGTGCTTTGGTTGCCCATACGGAGTAAGGATGTTGCCGTTCAACTTCTTCAAAAGAATTTGCGGCTTCTAAATGTTTATTGGCTTCTAATGCATCGATAGCACGGTTATAAAGCGCATTGACTGAACGCTCGACGTAGGGTGTCTCTGTATTGCCGCCGCACGCGGTAATATAAAAAAATAACAGAAAGCAGATTAAGCGTTTTAAACTCCGCATCTTCATCCCAGTCGTGAAGTTAGCAAAACATTATACACTGCGGACACAAATCAGGCGTTGGGAACATTTTCTATATCTAGTATTCATGAATATTTTATATCACGGGGAGGGCCGCAACCGCCAGATAGTAACGTATGAGAGAGTATAACACTAAATTTTTACTAACTTATTCTCACTTTCCCGGAAACAATCAAGCTATGGCTAAGGTTGGTTCTTGATTTATACTATGCGCTACCCCCGGAACTACGGCATCAGACATTTCAAAATAGGACCATGCTGATTTGTCGGAGAATAAAGAAACAAGAAATTGATTATTAAGCGTATGACCTGATCTTAGGGCATTGATCTGTCCAATTATTGGAGCGCCAGCGAGATATAAATCACCAACGCAGTCCAAAATCTTATGGCGAACAAATTCATCTTTATATCGGAGGCCGTCGCCATTTAAAATTTTATCACCGTTAATAACTACGGCGTTATCTAAAGATCCACCGAGAGCTAGACCAGCCTTGCGGAGTGCGTCGACCTCATGCGCAAAGCCAAAGGTCCTGGCTCTTGCTATTTCTGTTTTGAATGTACCGTTTGCCAGGCGCATAGTCAGGTCTTGCCGTGCAACGGCCGTATCTTTGAAATCGATTTCAAATTTGACGGAGAATGCGTCGTCAGGTTTTGCGGTAATATATTTATCTGCGTCACCGACTTCAATTGACCGTTCAATTTTGATCGCTTTACGCGGAGAATTCTGTTCTATCATGCCCGCGCATTCTATTAAAAAAATAAAAGGAGCGGCGCTACCATCCATTACAGGTATTTCAGCGCCATCAACTTCAATTATCGCATTATCAATTCCACAGCCCGCTAACGCAGCCATCAGGTGTTCAATGGTGGAAATACAAGCGCCGGCTGAGTTCCCAATCGTTGTTGCCATAAGGGTGTTAACAACACAGTCCCAACGTGCTGGGACGATACGATCGTCAACCGGCAGATCGATACGATGAAAAACAATTCCTGTATTTGGTTTTGCAGGATTGAGAGACATTGTTACCTTTTTTCCCGAATGAAGACCCACACCGGTGCAACCGATTGAAGATTTTAGTGTTTTTTGGAGTACTACTTTGGAATTGCAGGCCGCGGTGGATTCGTCTTTACGCGATTTTACTACTTCAGGCACTCGTTGTTTTCCTTTACCACGTTATATAACTTGGATGGAATTAATCCAAATATCCATAATAAAACTACGTTCCAATCTCTGGGTTCAATTATTAAAAGGCTCCGGAGGATTTCTACCAACTTCCCCCGGAGCGCTCAAATCAACAATTGTTACAAAA
>PBOV01000050.1 GCA_002724505.1 Rhodospirillaceae bacterium
AACCCTTTTATTTTTTCTGACAGGCACGGTTAATAGCCTTGTGGGCCGCCGTAAATCCAGAAAGCGAATACCGATCTTTTGTAACTGTTCCCCGCTTCGACGTTCCGACAACATTCATAGATTTTCCTGCCCTCATCGCCGCAACTAGGGCAGCATCGTCTTGAGACCAAGCTGTCGCGCCGGCGGTGTACATAGAAAATGTTTTTTTATCGATTTTTACGCTTACAGCACTATCCTTCTTAAAGGTATAGCCAGCCGTAATAGAAACTTCATTACGGGCGTGGTTCGCCATCCGATGGGTTACCTGCATATATGTCGGGCCACGGACCTTATATTTTCCCTCAGACTTCTGTGGTTTGCCGTGGATATAACAAATCTTTTTTTTCTTTTTACCCACTATATGAACGGACCAATCTTTAAAAACGTTAGCTGATTTGACCCCAGAGCTTTGAACCGAAGTGCTCAAACCAGTAATAAATGAAGTCCCAAAAATTCCTAAGATTAAAAGCCTCTTCATTGCTAATGCCATAAATCCTTACCTTTATTTTCCATCTAATCCGAGGTTTAACTGGATGTAGCTTTCTTTTGACGCCGACCCTCTTTCTTTTTCCACACTGGGTCACCAAACGCATGTGCCGGGACCGGTTCAATCGGCCCACTCGGAACAACCGGGCGCGCGCCAAACCGACCAAGTGTCAGCGTACGATCATACATCACGATCGCACCCGCGGTGGCAAGGTTAAGAGAAAATTGTGTCGGAATTTTAACAATATAATCACAGCATTCTTGAAGACTTGGCGAGAGGCTGCCGCGTTCCATACCCAATACATATGCAGCGTTACGCGGATGCCGGAAACTTGGCAATTCAACGGCATCTTCAGTCAACTCTATCCCAACTAGCGAACAACGATCTGGCAACTGAATTGAGTCGACATCACGAAATTTATAATAGGGTATCTGACCCGCCATATCCGAAGTATCAGATTTTATTAGGCGGGGGTCGAATTTGGAATTTATAGTGAATACAAAACCCGCCCCAAAACCGTGTGCGGTCCGAAACAAATTTCCAGCATTCATTGGTTTAGAAACCCCTTCAACACCGATGCCAAAATATCCACGCATTCTCATCCTAGCCTTGTTAAAGAAAGTAACTTTGGTGGCCTATCCCATAAAATCTTATACTTTCTTTATAGATCATTTCACACCAATAGCATCGCCCAAAGTGGCACCAATTTCTGAATTAAGGACTAAATCAGCATAACAATCGAGATCCGTAGGTTCCCGATTTAGGATAACTAATACAGCGCCGTTTTGAGCAGCCGTCTTTGGAAACCCGGCCGCGGGGTATACTTGAAGAGAAGACCCGATCGCAATAAATAAATCACAAGCGAGAGTTTCTTCTTGAGCTCGGCGCATTTGACCATCGGGCATGGGCTGGCCAAAGGAAATCGTTGCCGCTTTAAGCAGTCCGCCACAGGCAACGCAATCGAGGATAGTGCCTTCGCTCTGGAAGGCTTTTTGAATAGGTTCAAAATCATGACGTAATCCGCATGCTAAGCAGGTTGCGTACGTGCTATTTCCATGTAGCTCTATTATTTTTGTTTCGGGCACCCCAGATTTCAAATGCAGCCCATCGGTGTTTTGAGTAATTACTGCTGAGACCTTTCCGCTACTAACAAGTTTTTCAACAGCCCGATGCCCACGGTTCGGTTCCGCCCCCCCGAAGCCATAGGAGTCGTCGAATTTGCGCCGCCAAGATTCACGCCGCGCTTCTTCTGAAGAGATATATTCATCGTAAAGAATTGGACTATATTTAGACCAAACCCCACCGGGGCTACGAAAATCTGGAATACCAGACTCGGTGCTTATCCCTGCACCGGTGAACACAACGGCTCGTCTGCTATTTTCAAGCAACCGAGAAAAGTCTTTCAACCTCCAACTATCATCTTCCAATCTCACAACCTCCAAGCAAAATTTTTATATCAACCAATGATGGTAGGGAGCACATAAATAGCACGCAACTAACTTCGAAGTTCGGGCAAATCCCGAAAATTATCTAAGGCGCGGGGGTTAGCTAATGCTTCAGTATTGCGTACAGTCCGACCATGAATAACATCGCGCACAGCCAGCTCCGTAATTTTTCCGGATTTAGTCCGAGGAATATCGGATACGGCTAGAATTTTTTCAGGCAGGTGCCTTGGTGTAAGGTTGGACCGTATTTTCGATTTTATCTGTTTAGATAGGGTTTCATTCAAATTATTGCCATCACGCAACTTCACAAACAAGATGATCCGCGCGTCACCCTCCCAATCCTGACTCACAGCAATTGCCTCCTCAATAGCCTCGAGCTGTTCTACCTGCCCGTAAATTTCTGCTGTACCAATCCGCACACCGCCGGGATTGAGTGTTGAATCGGACCGTCCCTGAATAATCATTCCACCATTTTTAGTCATTGCAACCCAATCACCATGACACCAAACTCCTGGGAAACGTTCAAAATACGCCGCCATATAACGTTTATTATTTTCGTCTTTCCAAAACCCTATGGGCATTGAGGGAAAAGGCTTGCGGCATACCAATTCTCCCATTTCATCACTTAACGAATTGCCCTCGGTGTCGTAAACCGCGACATCCATTGCCAAACAAACTGCTTGAATTTCGCCACGCCAAACCGGTCCGATTGGATTTCCGCCGACAAAACAACCTACAATATCAGTTCCCCCGGAAATCGAAGACACACAAATATCAGATTTGATGTTCTCATAAATGAAATCAAAACTCTCTGGAACAAGCGGCGAACCTGTCGACATCAGCACCCTAATACTGGAGAGATTATGGGTATTTTTAGGTTTAAGTTTTGCGTTCTTCACAGAATCAATAAACTTCGCGGATGTTCCAAAATGTGTAACCTTGGCTTCTTCCGCAAAATCAAACAGACTATTCCCATCTGGATAAAAGGGAGAACCGTCATAAAGAATAATCGTTGCCTGGGCCGCCAATCCTGAGACCAGCCAGTTCCACATCATCCAGCCAAGGGTAGTGAAATAAAAAACACGGTCACCTGGTTTCACGTCGGTCTGGAGAAGGTGATCTTTCAGATGCTGGATCAGTGTCCCACCGGCACCATGCACGATACACTTAGGAATACCCGTCGTCCCTGACGAAAATAGAATATAAAGAGGGTGATTGAAGTCAAACCGTTCAAACTTAATCTCTTTTGCCTGATAAGTTTTAATAAATTCGGTTAGTGACACCTTGTTAGGATCGCTAATTGGTATGGCATTTTTGGGATCATATGGCAGGATAACAGCCTTAGTAATCGTAGGAAGGTTCGCACAGACTTCGTCAACGCGCGCCAAACAATCTATTGTCTTACCATTGTAAAAATATTGATCTGCGGCAAATAAAAGCTTGGGTTCAATTTGCCCGAACCGATCAAGAACCCCTTTACTGCCAAAGTCTGGGGAGCAGGAAGACCAAACAGCGCCCAGGCTAGCCGCAGCTAACATCGCAGCGATCGCTTCCGGTAAATTTGGCAAATATCCTGCAACACGATCACCGGCCTCAATTCCGGCATCTTCCATTGCTTGTTTTAAACGCGAAACGAGATCATAAAGCTCTGCGCCTGTCAGAATGCGTTCGACACCGGTTTCACCACGAAAAATCAGCACGGGATTATCATCTTTTTGCCGCAAAAGATTCTCAGCGAAATTCAGGCGCGAATTGGGGAAAAATGTTGCACCAGGCATCTTTTCAGCATCACGCAATATGGTGCTCCCTGAAATGTCGCCCAACACGCCTGCAAAGTCCCAAAAGCTCAGCCAAAATTTTTCTAATTCTTCAACCGACCATTTGTGTAAAGCCGAATAGTCAGAACAGGAAAACCCCCACCGGTTTTGAATTGCGCCCAGAAATTTAGTCAGGTTACTTGCTGCAATTTGATCTGGATTGGGTTGCCATAACTTTGTACTCAATTAAAACCACTCCTTCGATACCTAGTAACGTCGGTACACTATCGACACTTCAAATTTGGTCCGACCCTAGCCTGGTCAGTGTCAAGAGCATAGTGTAAAACTCATGCCAACCCGACCTCAGATCCACATTGGACTAAGAAACCTATCACCTGCAAACCAGGGAATAATCTGGACTATCGTCGCATCATTTTGCGTGGTTGCCTTTACCGCAATTGGTAAATATCTGATGGCAGAACTTTCGGTACCGATGATTACCTTTTTCAGGTGTGTGTTTGGGGCGCTTTTTATTATACCTTGGATTGCCCGCGTGGGGCTGGTAGGCCTCACTACTAAAAGACCGATACTTTTGGTTGCACGCGGTATCAACACTCTTATCGGGCTATATTGTGTCTTTTACGCAGTTGGGCTTTTGCCATTAGCCGATGTCGTAGCTATTCAATACAGCAAACCCATTTTTGCTTCCCTGGCAGCCGTTCTTGTTTTGCGTGAGATCATGTACGGTTCCCGTTGGCGCGCACTGATAATTGGTTTTATCGGTATGCTAATGATCATCCGGCCAGGTTTTACAGAATGGAATTTTGGTGTCTTGTTTGCTCTAGGTGCAATGGCAGCAGGAGCTTTTACAACAATTTCTGTCAAGTTAATGACCCGCACCGAGCCCCCCGATCGCATCGTTGCCTATACGCTAATTGTTATGACGTTAGGGTCAGCAATTCCAGCAATTCTTGATTGGCAAACACCCAACCCAGAACAATTGCTGTGGTTAATTTTACTTGGAGGGCTGGCGACTGGTTTTCAGCGTGCGGTTGCGCGGGCTTACGCCGCAGCCGATGCAACAGTAGTTTTACCATTTGAGTTTGTGCGGCTCCTTATAGCGGTTACGTGTGGTTATTTAATTTTTGAAGAAGCACTAGATGGCTGGACATGGGCCGGCGGCACTATAATTTTTATAGCGAGCGTTTATGTCGTTCGGGAAGAGGCAAAAAGAAGTTCCTTTCTTGATAGTAATAGCAAAAACTGACTAAATTCCTCATAAAAACAAAAAAGTACTATCAAAACAGAATCGCAGCCGGGTGACTATCAATCCGGAAGGGGCGATACTGAATTATTTCTAAAAGAGGGCTAGTAATTTTGGAAAATCTTCAGGAATTCGACTATATTATTGTGGGCGCTGGATCGGCGGGTTGCGTTCTTGCAAACCGATTGAGTGCTGATCCTAACAATCGTGTCTTACTTCTGGAGGCGGGTCCCGCTGATCGAAACCCCCTAATTCATCTGCCGGTTGGGCCCGCTAGGGTCATAAACGATCCAAAATACGATTGGTGCTATGAAACCGAACCACAAGTCAATCTCGGCGGGCGTAAAATTGCATGGACAAGGGGTAAAACTTTAGGCGGTTCGTCATCTCTTAATGGCATGGTCTACATCCGCGGTCATTCCATGGACTATAATTTATGGGCCCAACGTGGCCTGAAAGGCTGGGCCTATGAAGATGTCCTACCTTACTTTAAAAAAGCAGAGAATAATGAACGGGGGAATGATGACTTTCATGGCACAAATGGCCCACTAAATGTTACGGAGGGGGTCCAAAACCATGAGCTTTACAATACTTTTATATCCGCCGGGAAGCAGGCGGGGCATCCGCTGAATGATGATTTTAATGGTGTTGAACAAGAAGGCATTGGCCGATTTCAGTTTACAATAAAAAACGCCCGGCGCTGGAGTGCCGCAGTCGCTTATCTCCGACCTGCAAGATCACGGCGCAATTTGATTATTCAGACCGGCGCTATAACTCAACGCATAACGTTTGACGGCAAGCGTGCGACTAACGTCACGTACAAACATAAAGGCAGCGTTAAAGGCGCTATAGCTCATCGGGAAATCATTCTCGCCGGCGGCGCCATCAATTCTCCCCAACTCCTAATGCTATCAGGGATCGGTGATACAAACGCACTCAAGGCTCTTGGAATTAACACATTGGTAAACCGACCCGATGTCGGAAAAAATCTTCAAGACCACCTATCAATTAGGGTCATGCATCAATCAAATATTCCTACCATCACCGACGAATTAAGTAAATTCGAGCGGGGAATATTCGCCGTAATCCGCGCCGTTCTTTTTCGCAACGGCCCGGCGGCGGGTTTTCCCTTGGCCGGCGGCGCTTTTCTAAAGACGTCTCCTGATTTGGAAATGCCGGACATCCAAATCCATTTTAGCCCCGGGAATTTAATGTCAATTCATCGGAAACCATTTGCTAAACCGGCAACCGACCATACGCGGCCAGATGCTTTCATGTGTCACGCCTGTCAGCTGCGCCCGCAAAGCCGCGGCGAAATATTACTACGAACGGCTGCCCCTGAAATTCCGCCGATCATGGAGCCAAACTATTTGTCCGCCGAATATGACCGTCAGGTCATGCGCGCTGGTTTTAAAATAGCTAGAAACCTTTTATCCCAACCTGCTTTTGCCGAATACAGTAAGGGTGAAATTTGGCCTGGCCCGAACATCCAAACCGATGATGAAATAGATGATTTTATTTCTAGGGCCGCAAGCACAGTCTATCACCCCGTTGGCACCTGCCGTATGGGGACTGATGAAGCAGCTGTCTTAGACGGAGCACTAAAGGTCCGCGGTGTAAGCGGGTTGCGGGTCGTTGATGCCTCAGTCATGCCCACATTGGTGGGAGGAAATACCAACGCGCCCACCATCATGATCGCCGAGAAAGCGTCTGATATGATTTTGGCGGAGCAATCGTAACGTGATAACCTAAACTCTATACTAATTTTGCAGATCGTACCCTGCATCTATTCATTACAACGCCGGAAAAACTGTGACCAACGAGCCTCCCTCAGGGAAAACCCGTAAACCCCAGAATGTTGCCGTTACTGGACCTGTGACCGGTATCGCCGCCCTCCGCTACCGCGACTTACGGTTGCTGATTATTGGCAAAGTTTTTGGCTGGATTCCACTTTATATGGTCGTAACCGCTATCGGGTATCAGGTATATGACATTACCGGCAAAGTTGAAAATCTTGCTTATATCGGCTTGGCTACCTTTGCGCCCGCAATAGGTCTATCCTTAATAACCGGATACGTCGCCGACCTATTTGACCGGAGACTAGTCGTTGGCGCTTGCTATGCGATTGTTAGCTTCTCCGCAATTTTATTTCTCATGTGGTCATTAGGAGACCTTTCCGAGGTATGGCCAGTCTTTGTAATTTTATTTGTGCTCGGCACCGGACGAGCATTTTATCATCCAGCAGCAAACTCATTACTACCTAACCTCGTTCCACCCGAGATATTTCCAAACGCCGTAGCCTGGCACACAAGTACTAATAAGGTTGCGCAAACTGTCGGGCCAATGCTGGGTGGCTTGTTCTATCTTGCTGGGCCAGAGTATGTGTATGCGATCTCAGCCGCTGGTTTAGCGATAAGCGCAATCACAAGTTTGTTCATAAAAACTAGGACAGGCCGAGCCGGGAAAGAACCCACCAGCTGGAGAGTGCTTCTTGCCGGCCTGCGTTATGTTTATGAAAAGAAAATAATTTTTGGGGCTATTACGCTCGATTTGTTTGTGGTGTTGCTGGGTGGTGTCACCGCACTATTACCTGTCTTCGCGAAGGACATTCTGGATGTCGGACCTACCGGTGCTGGCTTTCTTAGAGGCGCTATCGCCGCTGGTTCGTTGGCTACTGGCATAGCTTTGACTCGCGTCAGCATGACCCGCGCAGTAGGCTCAACACTTTATATCAGTATTTTTNTNTTTGGTGCCGCTACAATCTTATTTGGGCTCTCCACAGTNNTATGGCTTTCAATTGCTGCCATGGTAATTCTTGGCATCGGCGATATGGTCAGCGTATATATCCGTGTCACGCTTATCCAAATTGCTACACCTGATGAAATGCGNGGGCGTGTCAGCGCAGTAAANTCGGTTTTTACTGGCGCTTCCAACGAAATTGGTGAATTTCGCGCAGGCATGATGGCGGCGGCAATCGGCACCGTTCCTGCTGTTTTATTCGGTGGAATTGGTTGCTTCGCCGTGGCGGCTATCTGCTGGTTCACTTTTCCGGAATTACGGAGGGTCCAGAGAATGGACCGAGAACTTTAATTTTCGTCGTCAACACATTGAACTGTTTCGTACTCCGCCGGTATTGTCATTTCCAACAGTAAATAATCCTCTGAATAGTCCAATACGTTGTGTTTAATGCAAGGGGGCTGAACCCAGCAATCACCTTCCTCAAAATGCTGTTCGCCGTATCCCTCAAACCACACTGTTGAATGGCCCTTTAGGCAATAAACCATTTGAAACTCAAGGTCGTGATAGTGCAACCCGCTGCCTCCNTCAGGGCACNGCGCCGTCGTCTTAATCAAATGTACATGAACCNTACCNTCGGTGACGTCGGCAATNCCAAAATCGCGATATTCGCGATAGCTTCGNAGCCCTCCACTAATAAACGGATTTTCTTTTGACTTATTAACTAGAAAAGTTGATTTGATTTTACCTGGCTGAGGCATATCAATTTCCTTTTTTCATGATCTAACATTGGAGAGGAGGGCAGATAAAGAGAAGNAATCAAACCAACAATTTTTTAATATTTTCTCGATCCTCTCCTTATGTCAGTGCGCCGTATCCGTTCAGCGTCAAACGACGCATCAGGCGTGGTTCATCGCGTGGAAAATCTTTCCGCATATGGATAGAGGCATAATTGTCCCACATAACCATATCCCCGAGTTTCCATTNATGCTCAAACACGACCGNCGGATCCTCTGAAATATCGAAAAGCTGCTCCAAAATTTCCTCATTTTCGTCGGGTGTTAAGCCTTCAATGCGGGCCGACATTAGCCGACTAATATAAAGTGCTTTGCGGCCAGTTGCTGGATGGGTCACAAAAATAGGCTGCTCATATTGCAGCATGCCGGAAATATCGGATTCATAAATATTTATACGCTCTCGACGTTTGTAATCATGAATCTGAAGAACTTTTCGACCCTCAAGTTTTTCTTTAAGATCGGCGGGGATATTTTCGTAAGCCTTATACATGTTTGAAAAACATGTATTACCACCCCAACTCGGTAAGGTAATGGAATAGAGCAGCGTCGCTTTGTGAGGCTTTTCGTAGTAGCTGGTATCATGATGAAACCACATCTCGCCATCACCGAAAGCCCCGATAGGTTCACCGGTCTTCTCATCTTTAATATTTGTGACAAACATGAAAGGTGTCTCGTAGCTACCACCGGGTGTNGAACCATTAGGAGAGCGCCGTCGCTCGCCCAAGCCCCCGAAGGTATTAGCAAAAGCCATCTGTTCTTCTTCTGTTATATCCTGTCCGCGGAATACAACAACGACATGCTCATGAAAGGCGGCTTCAATCTCTTTTGCCGTTACCTCGTCGATTGGTTCACNCAAATCGACATTTTTAATCTCAGCACCACAGGCGCTAGAGAGTGGGATAACTTGTATAGACATGACGCNAAACCTCTTTAGGTATATTTNATTTAATTAAAATTATCACGGTTGTTACAAGATGTGAAATTATCCTGNTTAACNTGCGCNATATGGATTTACTGGAATGAAAATAGANAAACTTAATGATGGATTTGGTGCAGTAATTTCTGACATTGACTTTAAGAAACCCTTATCTAATTCCAATCTTAATGCCCTTAAAAAGGCCTTTGTCTACCACCAGATTTTGATCTTTCACAATCAGCAAATCAAACCCAAACATCAACTCGCCTTAAGCAAACATTTCGGCCCTGTCCAAAAACTCTATGCCGAAGAACACCGCATACCGGACTGTCCCGAAGTGGTTGTCCTTTCTAACGAACAGGTGAATGGAAAACATATAGGTGTCGTAGCAGCAGGTGACTACTGGCATTCAGACCTATCCCCAAGCAAAACGCCCGGCCTTGCAACATTTCTGTATGCCCGAAAATTGCCAAGTCGNGGGGGCGATACNGAGTTCGCGNACATGTTTAAAGCATACGNAACGCTATCGGAAAAAATGAAACAGCAAATATCAACCCTCAAGGGGGTGCATTGCATCAGTAAATTGCAGAATCCCCGGGTCAAAGTTACGCGACCAAATGGTGAAGAATATTACAAGAAACAAAACAGTATACCGACNGAAGCGCACCCCATAGTNCGTACACACCCTGTAACTGGTCGCAAATCACTTTACGTTTCGCCGCGTTTCACAATCGGCATCGAAAATATGGAAGACNCGGAANCTCAACCGCTGCTCGACAAATTATTTGCGCACCAGATTAAACCGGAAAATATATATCGTCATAAATGGCAGGTNGACGATCTGGTCATGTGGGATAATCGGAGCGTTAANCACCGGGCCTGCGGTGGTTATGAGATGAATGATNTCAGGCGAATTCATCGAACCTCAACGCTGGGCGATATTCCTTTTTAAGGGCACAAATATCTAAGACCGATGGTGGATTAAGCTTTAATTAACTCTCTTTATTCTGAANCTCTGATTCCACTTTCAATAATGCCAAGGACGTCCTCGGCACGCACGGGGGTGCTATTTAATTCCGCACCAAAGGGTTTCAGCGCATCACAAACCGCGTTNGCAACTACCNCTGGGGGTGCTATGGCGCCACCCTCGCCGAGCCCCTTAAAACCAAACGTATTTCTAGGAGACGGTGTTTCACTATGGATCACATCAATAGGAGGAACATCTGATGCTGTCGGTAACAGGTAATCAATAAAGCTGCCAGTCATTAGTTGGCCATGTTCATCATAGCTAAGTTCTTCAAAAAGTGCTCCTCCGATACCCTGAACCAGACCGCCCTTAACCTGACCATCTGCAATACCGGGATTGATTAACGTTCCCGCATCATGCACCTCGACGTACTTTTCGATCTTAATCTCACCGGTTTCGACTTCAATTTCGACAATTGCTGCATTGGCTGCGTAGGCCCAGGTTACCGTTGGTGGTTCATAATAGGATGTGTCTTCTAATCCTGCCTCAACACCCTCCGGCCGCTGATGCATCCACCCTGGCTGCGCTGCATTAGCGATTTCTTTTAACGTCACTGACATTTCTGGTACGCCTTTGACACCAACAGAGCCACCTCGTAACTCGAGATCAGCATCTGATGTTTCAAGAATATTTGCCGCGATAGCAAAAACCTTTTCCTTGACCCTGTCACTGGATTTCTGAATTGCGCCGGATGCAGTAACAGCACTGCGGCTAGCAATTGTGCCGTAGCCCATCGTCACATGCGATGTGTCAGCCAACGTCACCACAACGTCCTCCATTTTGACGCCCCAAATATCTGCAACGACCTGCGCGAATGCAGTCTCGTGACCCTGTCCTTGAGGACAGGCGCCCGTCGCGACCATAACCTTGCCGGAGGGGTCAATTTTAACGGTTGCTCCTTCAAAGGGGCCGATTCCCGTCCCTTCAACATAACAACCGAGACCAAGGCCGAGATAACGACCCTCAGCGAGCGCAACTTTTTGCCGCGTTCGAAAGACCTCTAGACCCCCAATACCGTCCAATGCTTTATGTAATGCTTCGGGATAATCGCCACTATCGTACTCAATCATTACACCGTCGCGGTAAGGTAATCCGACTGCATATGGCATTTGCTCAGGCTGGATCATATTTCGAAAACGTACTTCTGCAGGATCAAGCCCTAACTCATTGGCAACCAGATCAATGGACCGCTCCATCGCGAATACAACTTCAGGGCGCCCTGCACCACGATAGGGAGCGTTTGGCGTGCGGTTAGTCATCATAACCTTGCAATCAGCCTCATAATGCGGGATGTCATAGGGTCCCATAAAATGTACGATAGAGTTTCCTGCTATCGCTGCCCCAACCGGTGAGTAGGCGCCTGAGTCGACAATAAAATAATTTTTTATTGCACTAATCTTACCCTCATCGTCAAATCCGACCTCTATATCGAAAAGAATGTCACGCGAGTGCGCAGCATTCAGTAAATGCTCGTGACGATCCTCTAACCACTTAACGGGACGGCCCAGTTTTTTAGCTAAATAAGCGACCAATATATCCTCCGGATAGACATGGCCCTTGCCTCCAAAACCTCCGCCTACATCCGGGGCGATAACGCGTACCCTCTCTTCCGGCATATCAAGCGCATTGGCCACTTCACGCCGAACCCAATGGACTACTTGCGTTGACGACCAGACAGTAATACTGCCCGTCCGGGAATCAAATTCCGCAATAACGCCGCGGCATTCCATTGGCATTGCGGCATACCGGTGATGAAAATAACGCCGCTTCAACCGCCGCGGCGCCAACTCAAGAGCCGCCACGCCGTCACCAGTCTTAGCATGAAGAGAGGCCGCTATGTTTCCAGGTAGATGCTCGTGAACTAGCGTTGCTCCCTCCACGCTAGCTGCCTCGGCGTTAGCTACTGGCGATAGAGGCTTAAAATCATTATCAATTAATTCCGCGGCATCCTCAGCTATGTAACGATTTTCTGCAACGACAAGCGCATAAGGTTCACCTACATAGCGAAGCTTATCATACGGCATAAGAACCTGGTCAGGTATTTCGATTTGTGGGTCCATACCATCGCGCCAGGTCTTAGGCGCAGCAACCTGCATACCACTAATAGGCGGCAAAACATCTTTGAGATCAGCACCTGACAAGGCAAGTACCACGCCTTCAACTTTCCGCGCCTCATCAAGATTAATACCTTCTATGGATGCGTGTGCTTGTTGGCTGCGAGCAATGGCTACGTGGAGCATTCCTTCCAACTTTATATCGCCGACAAATGATCCTTCGCCCCTTACCAGTCGGTTATCTTCACGACGAGTGACAGAGCGGCCAATATAAGAAGGCATCGTATCAGCCATCATTCGCCTTCCCCGTTATAGGTTTTTCATAAACCAGCTCGGCATAAGAAGTCACCGCTTTGATTATACCTTCATAGCCGGTGCAGCGGCAAAGAGCGGCCGACATACCTATTTTTATATCGTCTTCAGTCAGAGACTGATTATTCTCTACTAAATCAATCGCCGTCATCATCATACCTGGAGTACAAAACCCACACTGTAATGCTCTAAATTCGGAGAATAATTTCTGAAGAGGGTGCAATTTTTCTCCCTCAGCCAGCCCCTCAACGGTTAAAATTTCTGCTCCTTCGACTTGAACAGCAAACATCAAACAAGACCGGGTCGCCATTCCGTCGACAATAACCGTACAGGCGCCACAAACACCATGTTCGCAGCCCACATGCGTCCCTGTTTTCCCCAGAACATCGCGCAAAAAATCGACAAGCAACATTCGGGGCAACGCTTCGCCTTCCAGGGGTTCACCGTTCAAGGTAAACAAAATTCTGCGCCGGGAGGTCACGGGGTTACCCCAACACGCTCCGCAGCTCTCGCAATTGCGCGCGACGTCATAACCCCAATTAAGCGGCGACGATAGGCTATGCCCGCATTAAGATCGGCCATTGGATCTACAGCGGCGGAAGCCGCCGCGGCAGCCTCTTTTATTGAATTTGGGCTAACCCCGTCTCTAAGGATAATTTGTTCAGCCTCCACCAATCTTTTCGCTGTCGGCCCAGCACCGCAGACAGCAAGACGAGTTTCATAGGGAAGTCCGTTTCTAAAACTGATTTGCGCCGCCGCACCGGCAAGTGCAAAATCACCATGCCGTTTGGCAATCTCNACAAAAGCTGNGCCACTATTGATTGGAATTTTAGGGACNATNATTTTCGTCAACATCTCATCGGGNTGCAAAGCGGTTGTCAAAACATCCTCAAAAAAATCCNCGGCCTTTATATGCCGTTCNCCGCGAACGCTTTGCGCAACGAATANAAAATCTAGTGCAAGGGCCACAGCAGGGTACTCAGCGGCAGGGTCTGCATTNGCGAGGCTACCGCCAATTGTACCGCGGCTNCGGATTGGCAAATGNCCAATATAGGTGGTTGCCTCCTGCAATAAGGGGGCCTGNTCACTAANTAAANTGCTNTTTTCAATCTCGCGCTCGCGNGTCATCGCACCGATCGCCANNTGATCACCCTCATCCTTAATGTANGACAGCCCCGCTATCCGGTTGAGGTCAATCAAGATTTCCGGCCGACTAAGTCGAAAATTAAGAAGCGGCACTAAGCTCTGCCCCCCAGCCAGAAGTCTTGCATCAGCGCCATACTCCGAAAGTAATGATAACGCTTCGGACACGGCATTCGGGGTGCAAATATCTAATGGTGGCGGCTTCACGAAAATCTCTTATTTAGTTTCCTTATATATATCAAAGGCAGAAGATTTTAATTGAGTCAAACTCGCTTGCCTCCAATTAAATATTTGTATTTCTTGTACGTTTCAGTTGTAACTGAAGTTAATTGTAGTCATTTAAGTTTTTGCGTCTGAATAAGACGTCGACAGGAGCCCGGTTACTACCGTGACATCACCGCCAATTTTAAGCCGTTTAACTGGCGCATGGCTCAGAATGCCTGGAAATATTCGTGGGATTCTATGGCTGAGTATTGGCGCATTCTTATTCTCAATTACTGACGTAATCGTCAAACAGCTTGGACGAAAATTTGATCCTACTGAGCTAGCATTATTTCGCTATGGAATTGGCATGATCATACTAGCCCCTATTTTTATAAAAATGGGTCTAGCAGAATTAAAAACGAAACGCATAGGAATGCATATTTTGCGAATGTCGCTTGCGATGATCGCGCAACTAGGGATTTTTGTTACCGTAATTAACATGCCGCTTGCAGATGCTACGGCTATTTTTTTCTCCAAACCATTATTCACTACAGTTGTTGCCGTCATTTTAATAGGCGAAATTGTTAACGGTCGACGTTGGATTGCAACAATTGTTGGGTTTATCGGCGTTGTCATTATGATCCGACCAGGAGCAGAAACCATAAACCCCATTGCGCTGATTGGTGTGGGTTCTGCCCTCGCATTCGCAACAGCAAATGTTCTAATCCGAGTTTTATCTAAAACCGAGCCGCCAAATCGGATACTCTTCTATTATCATATTGGAGGTATATTAGTCTTCACCGGCCCCGCTATCTGGTCATGGACAACGCCAATTGGAATTGAGTGGGGCATGCTAATTTCAATAGCGGTGCTGACTACAATCGGGATGACCTGTTTTGTCCGAGCCTTCTCCGCAGGCGAAGCTAACGCCGTAGGGCCTATTGAGTACGTCCGACTGATTTACGCAGCACTCTTTGGGTATTTTCTTTTCAGTGAAGTTCCTTCTATTTGGACAGGCGTTGGTGCGGCTCTGATCGTTGCCAGCGCCATCTATATTGCCCGTGACGAAGCCCGCAAGGGAGCGGCACCGACGTGAATAGTCTGCTATCCTTATTGGCCCGGTGGCAGAATACGTGGGGTCGGATGTCTGGAAACCTGCGCGGTATATTATGGATAACATTAGGTACATTAGCGTTTGCCCTAAATGACGTGCTAGTGAAATTACTAGGCAAAAAGTTTGGGCCAATGGAGCTTGCCTTCTGCCGATATTCTATAGGTCTTATTATTCTATCTCCGGTCTTTTTTCAGATGGGGTTTGCGGGCCTTAAGACCAGACGAATTGGTATTCACTTTGTGCGGTTAATAATAGCCTGTATAGCGCAGCTCGGGGTCTTCTATTCAGTTATACACCTACACCTTGCCGATGCCACCGCGATAGCCTTTTCGCGGCCGCTTTTCACCACCATAATTGCTGTATTCCTTTTGTCCGAGCTTGTATCCAAGCGCCGCTGGTTAGCTACAGCCGCGGGATTCATAGGCGTCCTAATTATGGTGAGACCTGGTCATGATGGATTTGATATCGTTACAGTTGTCGCACTTTTAAGTGCCTGTACGTTTGCGATCGCAAATATATTAATAAGGTTAATGTCAACGACCGAGCCACCAAACCGTATACTATTTTACTATCACGCAGGCGGCGCGATCATCTTCCTAATTCCAACAATCATCCTGTGGCAGGATCCTGATGGAATCGAATGGGCGCTACTTGCCGGAATTGGGATTATGACAACAATTGGCATGACCGGTTTTATTAGGGCCTTTTCAGTAGGTGAAGCAAATGCCGTAGGACCTATGGAGTATGTCCGCTTAATTTATGCAGGGGTCTTAGGATACTCGATCTTTGATGAATTCCCTGACTACTGGACCTACTCAGGCGCTCTGATAATCATTATTGCGACATTGTATATCGCTCGTGATGAGGCAAAAAGGAAACGGGACTAGGGTGCTAATCTCTCACTTTCTATGCGGGTGGAGGCATTGGTTTTGCTGCTTCTATTGCTTTAAGAGCAGCTTCCCGGCGCGCTATATAATAACCACTGCCGAAGATAACTAATGCGCCTGCGCCGGTCCAAATATCAGGATTTTCTTGAAAGAAAACAACACCAAGACAAACTGTGAAGGGTAGCTTCAGGAAATTAAAGGGCATGACTACCGAGGCTTCACCAACAGCTAGCGCCCGGATAATTCC
>PBOV01000051.1 GCA_002724505.1 Rhodospirillaceae bacterium
AATGCTGGGACGGATTTTGCCTCAGTAATTGAAGCGCTCTCGAAGGCTCAGCTTGGTGAAGCAAAGTCGCCTACCCCTGTGACTGTACCACACGAAAACGTCGCAGTGGCGATGGCTCACGGTTATTATTTGGCTACAGGACGCCCGCAGGCCGTAATGCTGCATGTTACGGTTGGTACAGCGAACGGCGTTTGTGGTATTATGAATGCGGCCCGCGAGCGGATCCCAATGTTATTTTCTGCTGGCCGTACACCAATTACAGAAGATGGCTTACCCGGTGCACGTAGTATTTACATCCATTGGGCTCAAGAAATGTTTGATCAGGGGGGAATGGTACGTGAGTTAGTTAAATGGGATTACGAACTTCGTAACCTTGAACAGCTTGAGACCGTTGTTGATCGGGCATTGACTGTCGCGATGTCGGAGCCCCGCGGACCCGTTTATCTTACCTTACCGCGAGAAATTCTAGCAGAGTCCCCCGGAGAATTTACGTTTGAAAGTCCGACTGTCAGAAATGCATTTCGAGCGGGTGTTCCAAATTCTAATGCCATTGATCAGGCGGCGGATATGTTAAGCAAAGCAAAAAACCCTCTCATTATTTCCTCGTCTTTTGGACAGCACCCAGGCGATATTGCTGCATTAGAAGATTTGGCCGAGCGGTTCGCTATACCAGTTGTTTGTTATCGCCCGCGCTACGTTAACTTGCCAACGTCACACTCAATGCATGTTGGATTTGAGCCTGCTGAGAGACTTGGTGCTGCAGACGTAATTTTAACGCTTGAGTCTGATACCCCCTGGATCCCGAGCCTCCACAAGGTCTCTCCAGAGGCCAAGGTAATTCAAGCTGGCGTGGATCCCTTGTTTACTAATTACCCAATTCGTGGTTTCCAGAGTGATCTTACATTATCAGGAGATCCTTCTGCGACCTTAAGGGCCCTTGCGATGGCTATGACAGAGGACACAGGCCGGATCGGTAGTACTCGTAAAGAAGTTTCAGCAAAAAAAGCTGAATTAGCTGAGGCTCATAAGGCGCTGATAGAGCGTCAATCGGTTGGTGGCCCTATGGAATACCCTTGGGTTGCACATTGTATCGGGAAGGTTATGGACGAGGATGACGCTTTAGTCAGTGAGTCGCAGTTGCCTGTTGGCTTCCTGGGGACTCGGAAGCCGGGTACCGTCTTTGGTACAAGCCCGGCCGGCGGTCTTGGGTGGGGGAATGGTGCCGCATTGGGCCTTCAACTTGGCGATCGTTCACGGCGGGTCTTTAATGTGGCCGGTGATGGGTCTTATATGTTTGGTAACCCAACACCTGCACATTTTGTTGGTGCCTCTCTTGAATTGCCAGTTTGCACTATAATTCTTAATAACCGTATGTGGGGCTCTGTCCGCAAATCAACTCTAGGATTGCATCCCGAAGGGGCTGCGTCGCGTTTGAATCGCTCGCCGCTCACCGCCCTAGAGCCTAACCCTGATTTCGAAAAAGTTGTAGAAGCTAACGGTGGCTATGGAGAACGCGTGGATAACGCAGAAGATCTTCCGGGCGCTTTGGAACGGGCACTTAAGGCTGTAGATATCGAAAAACGCCAGGCGGTTCTTAACGTACAGACATCATATGATGACGCACAAGCGTTGGCGGATGCCAGACGGTAGCGGCTATATTTTTCCTTTTATAGCAACAGCCCGGCTTTCAAATGAAATAGATCCGTTTCTATTAAAGGGCAAGGTTTTTTCTATCTGTTGATAAACTGCTTCGCGTTCTTCACCGGTCATTGTTTTATAGAAACGACCAACATTTTGTGAATTTTTTGTTATGGGAACCCAGTAATCATCGAGATCTTGAAATTGGGTGGTGAAGGAAATAAAACATTGTTTGATCTCTTTTATTCCCGTCAATTCAAATAAAGAGGCAATCGACCCAATTCCAGTCATTGGAGTTTTCCGGGCTTGCGGGCTTTCGATACGTTCAGGAATTATGGTGGCAACGGCGTCCCAGAAGTGACGAGTTGTATTCATGTTACTATCCATATCCCAATCATACAGGGCAATCATACCTCCCGCGCGGGTTACCCGTTTCATTTCCTTAATTGCCCTTACTTTATCCTTTACGAATTTAATCATTAGACCAGATATAACGAAATCGAATTTGGCATGGTCAAACGGTAAATCCTGTGCGTCACCAATTTGGAACTCAACACCTTTGTTTTCTGGTTGCAGCTTTGCGGCTTCGATAGAACTTTTCAAAGGATCAGCCCCTATTATAAGTGACGGCGAACAATTCTTGTTTACTGTTTCCGCCAAAGTTCCCGTACCGCAACCGACGTCTAGCCAGCTTAAATGTGGTTCTGGCTCGATCCATTTAATGAATTGAGTTGCTACTTGGCGGCTCCATCGGCCCATAAATTTGTCATATTGGCTGTAGGTTTGATTACGGGTCATTTGTTGGTTTCCTGCTGGTTTTTTTCCACAACGCGCGGGCGGCATTGCGGTCTATTTTGCCGCGATCGTTCTTGGGTATATTCTCGATGATCACAATCATTTTAGGACGTTTGGTACTCGGCAAGGAATTTTTACAATATTCCATTAACTCGGAAACATTTACGCTACTGCTGTCTCCTACTGTTGCCAAGCTCACTATATTTTCGCCATAAACTGTGTCGGGAATTCCAAACGTAACGGCTTCCACGACATCTGGATGTTTTGAGAGAAATGCGTCNATTTCTAAAGGGGAAATATTTATACCACCCCGAATTATTACATCCTTTGCGCGCCCCGTAATATGAAGAAATCCTTTCTTATCAAGGTAACCAAGGTCGCCGGTCTTTAGGGGTTTTCCCCTTATGAGTTCAATCTTTCTTTCGGCATGGAGATAAGCTTGGGCGTGCTGTGCACTGGTAGTTTCGATTTCACCAATTTTGCCCTGTTCCACAGCCTTCCCTGCCGCGTCGCGTATCGAAATTTGTTGATACATCCCAGCTTTCCCAACACTTCCTATAATACGAGAGTTGGGTGTATTCGCAGCTACAATGCCGCCCTCACTCATGCCGTATAGTTGAACAAGTTTTACACCATAAATTTTCTCAAAACGTTGATGTGCTTCAGGCATAAGTGGTGCCGTACTGCAAGATATAAAACGAACACTAGCAAAGACCTGATCGCCATTTTCAATCGGTTGTTCCAAGAGCATATTAATGACGGTGGGTACTGCGACGATAATTGTCGGTTGGTGGATCCTTATCCAGTCGACGAAACGGGACCGTGAGAAGGTTTTGGCATAAATTAACGTCGCGCCAGCTATCATCGTTGCATTCAGTGAAATCATATGAGCCGATGCCCAGCTGAAAGACCGAAACTCTAAAACGCGGTCAGAACTGGTAAGGGACCACCGATTGAGTTGATGTTGGGCGATAGCCTGATAATTGCTGAAGCTATGGAGTACAGCTTTCGGCTGTGCGGAAGTGCCAGATGTAAAACAAATAACACAACGGTCCTCTAGTTTGTTTCCTACATTTGTTTGATCACCACATTTCAGCTGCAATAACTTTGAAAATAGACCACTTGTGGCATTCCGNTTGTTGAAGGATAACCATTTTCCAACACTCCCGTATCCAATAGCATCTCGCTCAAGTTCTTCATCCCATAGGATAAGGGTCGGCTCGATACGGTCGAGCATTTCGCAAAGATGGTTCTGATTTATATCGGTATTGATTGTGCAGTATGTGGCACCATAAGCNTGTATACCGTAATATAGAATCAGATGTTCGAGCGAATTTTTGCCTAAGACAACAAGCCGGTCATTTGCCTGAACACCGTGGGCANTTAAAAAACTAGCAAGATGGCCTGTCCATTTTGAGAGTTCTCTCCAGCTTAGACTTTCACCGGTGTCTGCGGAAATAAACCCCACACTATCCCCTTGATTAAGAGCATTCGTGGCGATTTGTTCAGCCAGAGGTGTGTATTCGTCAGGTAGNAAGCCGGTTGGTGATAAAAATTCGACCATACCGTTGGTATCCGAAACTCACCGCCCCTTCATCAAGTAGCCAAACTTTTCTTCAGCTTTCTGAGCNACCTCTGGGCTTGGTGCGTTTGACATTGGAAATTGNTCCTGCCAGTCAAATGGTCGGCAGGCATCGATGACTGCCACGGAATGTGTCATATCGCCGTCCGCTCGCTGCTTCGGTGTTAACATTGGATCGGCTGGNGAATCCCATGCACCGGTGATGAAATCAATAGATCGTTTAGGGTCAGTCCTGACCATCATCGCCCAAATCAACTGATCAAGACGTGTTACGTCTACATCCTCGTCGGTGACGATAACATATTTTGATGCATAAGCTGCTGCCCGGCATTGGGCNGCAATTTGACCAGCTTGTCGAGAGTGTCCGGGGTAACGCTGTTTTATTGAAACGCCGTGTAGCATCCGCGAGCCGCCGGTTTCATGGCACCACACTTGCTGAACATCGGGTACGCCAGCATCTAAAATATTTTGTTTGAGCATAGCAGAACGCATCACAGCGCGATAACGGGCTAATTCATCCGGACCTTGCCCCATTGGTGGTACGCCTAACAGGATAGGGTCATCCCTGTGATAGATAGCCTCAATGCGGAGTACTGTTCGGGGTTCTTTTCCACCCGCATAATGTCCTGTCCATTCGCCGAAAGGCCCCTCGATCATAGTTTCTTCCGGATCGACATAACCTTCGAGGACGATTTCTGCATTGGCGGGGAATGGTAAACCTGTGACCTTACCCNNAACGAGTTTCATTGGTTTGCCACGCAGCCCACCGACGATATCAAGCTCAAAGGCACCATAAGGTGCTTCAGTGCCGCCAAAATAAAACGCCAGAGGATCCCCGCCCAAAACCATGCATACCGGCATCTTCTTGCCAGCCGCCTTATATTTCTCTCGATGAATATAGCCGTGATGCCCACGCGCTGTAAGGAACCCAACTTCTTTCGGCCCATGGACTTGCGCACGATAAGCGCCGGCATTGAGCCAACCTTCTTCTGGGTCCCTGGTTACACTGTATGTACCAGTCCCAATATAGCGGCCCCCATCATTTTCGTGCCAGACGGGCGCTGGGAACTTACTGACGTCAATATCGTCTCCGGTTAAAATATTTTCGAAAATTGGCCCGTCGGGGANGATTTCGTGTTTAATTATTTTAGGGTCGATTAAATAATTTTCGCGATANGCATTTGAAAGCTCCCATTTGCTCAAATGTTCNGGAAACCCCAGGGTCATATTTCGGCGTGTCCCCGCGAACATATTCATCAACATCCTGAAGCCCTTGGGACACCCCTCAACATCATCAAAGACAACGCATGGACCAGTTTCCTCACGCAACACTGCCTCCGCNGCAAGACCGATATCTTCATGCCAGTTGGCACCTTTTACATATTCGACTTCACCAAGCCGGTCAGCTAATTCTAACCATTCCCTCAAATCTTCGTANGCTATTTGGCCTGCTATGTTACTTCCTGACGCGGTACTCATGTGCTTTCCCCTAAAAAAGAATCACTAGATTTTCACATGGNGAGCANAGGTGGGCAAGAGTACCTGACCTCCGNAAATTGCAATNTCTNTGGTTTGCCTTCAAACTCGATACAGGTAAGAGGGTCTTCCAAAATNTTTTGTNTTGNCAGNCGAATAACGAAGCTCATCCAGTCGATTACNTNATTACTNATATGANTGTTATATCGGATGAAGGGAAAAGATGGGGTAAATATAANCCTAAAAAAGGGGAACTGATAGATGATCATTTATTCTNAGCCGAAGANNACGAGTAATCTTCCAGTAATTGATATNGNTCCAAGTTTCTCNGGGGGNCATGCTNCTTGNTCANTTATTGCCAGNGAAATCAGAGCGGCTTGCAGGGATACCGGTTTTTTTTATATTTCTAATCATGGCGTTGATAAGTCATTGATTGATGGTGCCTTTGCAGAGGCCAGGCGTTTTTTTGATCAGCCAACCTATTGGAAGGAGAAATATAAAAAACAGGGGTTCTCCAATGGTTATGAACCACCGGAGACACAACGGCTTGACAATGATTCGCCTGCCGATATCAAGGAATCTTTTAATTTTACCATGGGAAATATTCCGGGCACTCCGGGTTATAAAGTCAATATCTGGCCGGAGAAATTTCCCGGTTTTCGCAAAAGTCTTGAGGCATATAAAAAAGGGGTTTGGCAAGCCGGTTTGCAGGTTTCAAGGCTTATTTCCTTGTCGCTTGGTATGCCATTTAATCATTTTGACAAGACTTTTGCGTTGCAAAAATCGCCGCTCCGGATTCTTCGTTATCCACCGCACCCCAAAGAGAGTAAATTTAATCAGCTTGGGTGTGGCGCACATACTGACTGGGGCTGGATAACACTTTTGTCGCAAGATTCATTGGGTGGGCTGGAAGTTCAAACTGCTTCAGGTGAATGGTTTAGCGTCAAACCCATACCTGAGACTTTTTTGGTTAATTTAGGGGACATAATGCGCAGGTGGTCTAACGGGCTCTATCATTCAAGT
>PBOV01000052.1 GCA_002724505.1 Rhodospirillaceae bacterium
TCTTTTGGATTGACCGACCAACTTTTCGCCAGCATTGGCGAATAATCGGCTGTTTTGAAATCATAACGGCAGAGACAACCGTATACGTTGCACCAGATGCCATACATCTGGGCAGCCGAATCTTGGTATGGGTTCCACCCATAAATATTCCCGGTGGCGCCAATCACCACCTTCTTTTGGGCTTTTGCCGACGTCGCCGTCAGCGTGACCGCAGCGACCATAGTCAGCACGGTAGCCAAAGATTTAAAACTTAGTAAAGCACGCATCACATTCCTCCTCCTCTGTTCAAAGATATGATTTTAAAAACTCATTGATCGAAATAGCCATTCATAATCGCATCATGCCAAATTTTTGTAACAACCGGGCAAACGCCGAGAGGCAATCCTTCCTCAGTTCGCCAGTATGAATGCACACCCGTGCCCAACTGGATAAACCTAAATTTGGGTGCTGGATTTAGTTCGGAATAGCGCCTAGTAAGAAACTCGTATGTCGGTACGGTGTGATCCCGACTGTAATCGCAAATCCCGTGCAGTAGATTAGGAACGGGCTTTACACCATCGCCCTCAAGGGGGACGCCATAACCGAGGTACTCATTAACCAGTGCATCAGTTTCTTCTTTGTTAAAACCTTGATATTCCGCCGCTACTTGCGCCGCCTCGGTCAAACAAGACGGGGTACGGTTATGATACCAGTTCTCCGCCTTAAACTGCGGAAATCGCTTGGCTTCATCCCATTGCTCGAATAGTTCTTCCATAACTTGTGCTAGACGAAAAAGTGGCTGCTTCCCCTCCGCCAGCGCTAGCTCCGCGCCCTTATAGCGAGCGAGTTCCCGCCAATCCCGGATCAGTACATAATTAAAAGGCGTCGGCCAATCGTGTTTGGTCATTTCGTTAAAAAACTGACCGAAGGGCGAGTTTTCAATACCCACTAAACCACGTATATTTTCTACTCGCTGCATCGCTGTATGGACAAATGGACCACCTGTTGAATGTCCATGCACATATATTGACCATTCATGAGGAGGAAAATGCCGCGCACAAACGTCCAGCATCGCATCAACAATTGCCTTTGGCCATGCACCCATGCGCACATGAAAATTTGACCCCGGCTTAGACACCGCATATTGCCGAGAACCATAGATTTCACGGTGACTAGTATCAACCTTCACGTCATATTGATCCCGAGTAATCTCTTCGCCCTTCAGCCAAACCGGTGTTCGAACCGATCCGTCGTCATGAAAGGTATCGCCGGGCCAATTGTGATCCGGGCTATCGAAATAAAATCGGCCAGGGTAGGTCATATTACAAACTTTGTAGCCGCGTTTGCCACAAAACGTCTGAGCCAATCGCTCGATTGAACGCCAATCAGACGCGCCCCCATGCATCATAAAAATAGCGAGTTTTTTTCCGTCTGGCCCTACCGCAACTTTAGATGTTTCTGCGGGTTCATAGACGATATTACCAATATCCCAATCTAGACCATTGGAATGAATTCGGAATACATCTTCGGTTTCAGTGTAGGCAATATCAGGCTCAGCCAGAATGGCATCCGAAAGTCGGATGAGCTCATCCTTTTCAATCCGAATAGGTGGTTGCCAGTCTTTTGACTGCATTTTCTTTGTCGCCATAACTACCGCCCTGTGAGGCTGGTGACCACCCCTTTATGGGGCATGTCGATATCATTATCCATAACGCTATCACGAGAATTACAGACTGGCGAGTCTTCCACAAAACTTTTATGTCTTAATCGTAGTAACCGCTTTCGATCAGTTTAAACCAAATGCGCCCAACAGTCTTACAAGTATCGTGCAAGATATCGTGGCGAAAATCTTCCAAGCGCACTACGCGGTAATTTTTGCAATAACGCTCGCTGACTTTTCTCGCTGCATCAACCTTCCACGGCTGGATCACTTGGTCGAGGGTCCCATTCATTTCTAATATAGCAACATCGCTAAGTTCATCCGGTGGATAAAGAGGTAGCATGATCTTCTGCAAAAATTCCGCAAATCCGGCGTTACGATCCATTTCCGGCAGAAAGTCTGACTGCCATAAACGCGTTGCATGTTCTGTCAAGGCCGCGACATTGTAATGCATGAAAACATCCTCGATTGATTTAAAGTTCGGAGCATGCATTGACTCTTCAAACCATTCTTCACGCTTTTTTTCATCAATATGAGTTGTGTAGAATAGAAAATCAGGCCTACCCCGTTCCCTTACGCGTAAACAGGACTGCTCATAAGGCCAATCATGATTGCCAGTGCTGGCGCGGCTATAAAGGTAAGCTGACGGGTTATTGGACGTACCCCACCCCAAAATGCCATCAGGCGTTAAATGCCGACATAAGGCCCAAAGGAATGGTCCCCCTGTGGAAAACCCCCAATAAAGTAAAAGGATATCTTCGCGTGACTTCTCGTGATTTTTCAGGGCGAACGCAGCACCCTGTCTATATCCCTCCACAATCGTATCAGGTGTCGCGGCCAACATTTGATCATAGAGTTCCGTCCCTTCAACCGGAAGGCGGTATGTATCACTGCCGGTTGGGCTAGCCTGCCCCTCAGAGGCATGGGAGGTATAATCGCTACTCGACCAATATTTCCGCTGATGCCGGTTGAAGATAGGCATCCGTTCGCCGAGGGGGATTTTCTTCCAGCTACCCTCATCATTAAAGAAGTTCCAACGTCCCAGGCGCGGCACAATTGCAACGGCCACGCCACGGCTAGCAAGCCACGGCGCCATCCCGGGTTTTTTTTCGTAGGTTTCGATAAACCCGTTACCATTATCCTTACCACCCTCACCGCAAATTAGAAGAATTTCGCGACCATTGTGTAAACGCGGGATATCGGGCTTAAAGGTCGTCACCACCTGTGTAAAAACCTTTCCATACCTCTCGAAATCAATGTATTCGATTGTTTTGGTAAAGCTGGTTGTCACTGGAAAAGCATCGCAAGCCATAATATTCGCAAGTATTTCCTTTGACAGGATTTCATTATCAGCCGGCAATACAACGATTTCTTCGTCACTCATTTTTTTCTCCATTATTCGGACCCCCTTCATGACACCGTTTGTTTTTAACATGAAAGGCAGTAGGGTTTTGCAACTTAAACATAATAAGGGAGAAGCGTCATGGCAGCAGAAACAACACCGACGGCATCCGTTGCTTCATACAACCCCAAGGCACCGGGGTTGATTACCTGGCATAATGCCATTCCGCGATTTCTCGACAAGAGTGACACGCCGCGCGCCTATCTGGAACGCTGCATCGAAACAATTGATGACCGCGAACCAACGATAAATGCTTTTGTATCAATAGATTTGGAAGTTGCTCGTAAGGCTGCAGATAAAGCGACGACGCGTTACAAAAACAATCAGCCCCTTTCCGCAGTAGACGGCATGCCGTTTGTCGTAAAAGACCTATACGAAGTAAAAGGCATGCCAACTGAACTCGGGAGCCCGGCAATGCGGGGTTATGGTGGGGATAAAGATTGTGCACATGCTCGTGCGTTGCGCGAAGGAGGGGCGGCAATTTTAGGAAAGACGGTCACCACAGAATTTGGTTCCAGAGACGCCGGCCCTACACGGAACCCTTTTGACATTAAACGGACACCTGGCGGGTCATCAAGCGGCACCTCTGCTGCCGTTGGCGCAGGTATGGTCCCTGCTGGTAGCGGAAGTCAAGTGCGGGGCTCTATTCTTCGCCCTGCAGGCTATTGCGGCAATTTTGCTATAAAACCAACCTTTGGTGCCCTTAATAGGTTGGGTGGTCATTCAATGTCCCCGTCTCAATCTGTTCTAGGTGTCCATGGGGGCTCAATAGAAGACGTTTGGGGAACGGCCTTTTATATTTCATCGTCTGCCGGTGGCGACCCCGGTCATCCAGGCCTATATGGCACGAATTCTTTGGGCGCAGCACAAAAACCTGCTCGTCTCGTGCGACTCGACACTCTCGGTTGGCAAAACACAGAAGACGAAACCAAAGCAAAATTTGAGGAATTCATCGGGTCAATTTCAGATAAGGGTGTTGAAATTGTGTCGCGGAGGGAAGATGCCGAGATTGAAGTATTCGAACAAACTCTCCAAACCATCCCAGACTTTCTGGGGGATATGTTTTGTTGGGAAATGCAGTGGCCGGGAAAAACTCAGCGGGACAAGGGCGAACATTATATTTCTGAAGGTATATTGGAAAGGATTGCCCACGGTGAAACGATGAAAATCGAAGATTATCGCCGTTGCCTCGATATGCGCCAGACACTACGCGAAAGTTTTGATACTATCCGCGGAAAAGGTGACGCCTTTATACTTCTTTCAGCGCAGGGACCTGCACCTTTGGCATCAACCGGCACTGGCAACCCCACCTTTGGTGACGTTACATCCTGTCTCGGTGCCCCCGGTTATAATCTGCCACTGCTTGAAGATCGCGGAATGCCGATGGGAATCCAGATCATGGGATTTCCACATGAAGACTTTGTATTGGGCAAAATTGGAAAATGGCTTGGTGAGGAATTTCTAACATAAGCCCATTTAATTTAAGGTCTGGCCGTCGAAGCATTAAACCCCGATACCTTAAATGACGTCCTTTACTATTATTCGACGGGTACTCGCCAAGATGAAGTCGCATGTTCTTTGCTAGTTACATCCAAAACGACCCCATTGGGATCACGATATTTCCGTTCAAATTCTGGGCCGTCACCAACATTCTGAATTTGACCATGATAAGTGCCGCCAGCGCCCTCTACTTGCGCACTTGCTTCAGGTACGTCATCGACTAGAAAACCCATATGGTGCAAGCCGATATAGTCGGGGCCCCGCTCGTCAGGTGCATTATCATTCGATCGCAAATGCAGGATTGCCAGGGATACTACGCCATCAGATAACATGATCGCCACTTTGGATTGCCGGACCCGCTCCATACCAAAAGCCTTTTCATAGAACTTGGCCGTTGTTTCTAGATCCTTTGCACTAATGGCTATATGACGTAACTTAGACATTTTAAAATCCTCTAATTTATTTGATTTCTTTATTATAGTCAGTTTGGTTTGACTATGGCACCCGGTCCAAAGACGTGGCAGGCAATACCATGATCGCCGTCGTAAGCCAGCTGCGGTTCCTCTTCCGCGCAAATTTTCTTTGCGAACTGGCAGCGGGGATGAAAACTACATCCAGATGGTGGGTTAATTGGACTTGGCACATCACCCTGCAGAACAATCCTTTCGGCCTTGCGCGTAGGATCAGGTACAGGTGCAGCCGATAACAATGCCCTCGTATAGGGGTGCTGGCTATCCGCATAAATTTGATCAGCCGAGGCAATTTCAACAATTTTGCCGAGATACATAACCGCTACCCTATCACTCACATGCTCAACAATTCGCAAATCGTGCGAAATGAAAAAGTAAGTAAGATCGAATTCTTCCTGTAAATCTTGCAACAGGTTCAATATTTGCGCCTGAATAGAGACATCAAGTGCGGAGACCGCTTCATCAGCTACGATAAATTTGGCATTTAACGCCAACGCCCGCGCCACCCCAATGCGTTGACGTTGACCCCCAGAAAACTCGTGGGGGTAACGGCCATACTGTTCTTCCCGCAGCCCAACCTTAGAAAGCAAGGCCATAACGCGGTCCTTGAGCTCATCACCGCTCGCAATACCGTGTATCTGAAGTCCCTCACCAATAATTTCTCCAACTCTCATCCGGGGGTTTAGGGATGCATAAGGGTCTTGAAATATAATTTGCATCTTGCGGCGCATCTCCCGCATACGATCAAAATCCATATCCGTGATTTTTTCGTTCTCGAAAACAATCTCTCCTGAAGTCGGCTCAATCAACCTCAACAAACATCTACCTAATGTTGATTTTCCGCAGCCCGATTCACCAACTAAGCCCAATGTTTCCCCATCTTCTACAGACAAAGAGACACCATCCACAGCCTTAACATCACCGGTCTTTCGACCAAAAAAACCTGCCGCAATTGGAAAGTATTTTACGAGATTTTTAATTTCAAGAAGTGCCATCTTTTTTCCTACGCTGCTTCCGCAGATGCTGAGACTTTTAGACAAGAAACCCAATGGCCAGATTCGATTTCAATTAATTCCGGTTGCGAGCGGCCACACTGATCCTCTGCTTGCGAACAACGGTCCCGGAAACGGCAACCTGACGGCCAATCCAATGGACTTGGGACTATACCGGGGATTGCTTCCAACCGTTTCGCAGACTTGTCAACAACACCCGGTACGGAATTCATCAACCCAATCGTATAGGGGTGAGATGGTCGAGCAAATATAATTTCTGGTTTGGCTCGCTCGACAATCTTTCCAGCGTACATGACCGCCACTTCATCGGCCTGTTCAGCCACGACGCCAAGATCATGCGTAATAAGAAGGACAGACATACCAAGACGTTCCTGGAGCTCCTTTATAAGCTCAAGGATCTGCGCCTGAATAGTCACATCAAGAGCTGTAGTCGGCTCGTCTGCCATCAACAATTTTGGATTACAGCTCAGCGCCATTGCAATCATGACGCGTTGGCGCATGCCGCCACTCAGTTGATGTGGAAAATCTTTTATACGTTTCTGCGGCTCCGCAATATTAACTAGCTCCAACATTTCAATCGCCCGCTCGCGAGCTTCTTTAACAGTGACGCCTTGATGAAGACGTACGGATTCAGAGATTTGTTCACCGACCGAAAACACGGGGTTTAGTGAGGTCATTGGTTCTTGGAAAATCATCGAAATTTCATTGCCGCGAATATCACGCATCTCAGCTTCGGAACAATTCGCTAGATTTTTATCTCGATAAAGAATTTCTCCGCCAATTACCTTTCCAATTCCTTTCGACAAAAGCCGCATCACCGAAAGAGCGGTTACACTTTTGCCGCAGCCGGATTCCCCGACCAAACCCATGGTTTTACCTTCTTCAATATCAAACGTAACGCCATCAACCGCCCGCACTTCACCATCGCTTGTAAAGAAAGATGTCTGCAAATTATTTATTTCTAATAACGTAGTCATGCCGGCCCCTGTTTTATCTGATCCTAATCCCAACATAATACTCAGACTTTTTATGGATTATTCCATTAAACTTGCTTACTTGTCACACCCCAACCTGATTCATTTCCTGCCACTACCCTTGTCGTCGACAAAAACCTCGGGCACGATGCTCAAATATACAACTTTTTTATGTGTATTTATTTATCCAACAGGCTTTATTGTTTTTGCAGAAAAGGTTCGCGATGCCCGATAGCACACATAGAACAAATAACAATCTACAAGCTTACTGGATGCCGTTCACGGCTAACCGGCAGTTTAAAGAAGCCCCGCGCATGCTCGTAGGCGCAAAGGGGATGTACTACACGACGGATGAAGGAAAAAAGGTTCTAGATGGTTGTGCGGGCATGTGGTGCGTCAATGCTGGTCATGGGCGCGAACAAATAACCGAAGCAATTCGTTTTCAGGCGGGACAGATGGACTACGCAACCGCTTTTCAGATGAGTCATCCCCTCGCCTTTGAGCTATCGAGCCGTCTCGCCAATCAGCTTCCGAGCACTCTGGACCACGTATTCCTTGCTAATTCTGGATCAGAGGCCGTCGATACCGCACTAAAAATTGCACTGGCCTATCACAGGGCGCGCGGAGAAGGGAATCGAACGCGTTTCATTGGGCGCGAAAGGGGTTATCACGGCGTCGGATTTGGGGGCACGGCAGTTGGCGGCATCGTCAATAACCGCAAACAATTTGGGAACATGCTAGGCGGGGTGGATCATTTGCCCCACACCCATAATCTCGAAAAAAATAGCTTTAGCCGTGGGCAACCATTATGGGGAAATGAGTTGGCCAATAGTTTGGAAAATCTAGTCGCATTGCACGATGCATCAACAATTGCAGCAGTTATTGTTGAACCTATGGCCGGCTCGACAGGAGTCCTCATCCCCCCTGTTGGGTACCTCGATCGCCTGCGCGAGATTTGCACCAGACATGGAATTCTGTTGATTTTCGATGAGGTCATTACTGGATTTGGCCGCACAGGAGCATCCTTCGGCGCGGAACGGTTCAACGTACAGCCTGACCTAATGACAATGGCAAAGGGCCTTACCAATGGCGCCGTGCCAATGTCAGCGGTTGGCATAAATAACTTAATTTACGATGCCCTAATGGAAGGTCCGCCAGAAATTATTGAATTATTCCACGGTTACACTTACTCCGGACATCCCCTCGCCTGCGCGGCGGCTCTGGCAGCACTCGAAATTTATGAAAACGAAAGATTGTTTGATCGATGCGCTGAATTAGAACTCTATTGGGAGGACGCGGTTCATTCTCTGAGGGACCGCAAAAACGTCATTGATATTCGGAATATTGGCCTAGTTGCGGGCATTGAGCTGCTGCCGAGAGACGGCGCCCCAGCGGCACGCGGCTACGACTGTTTTATCCAATGCTTCAGGGAAGGGCTTCTCCTGCGTCAAACTGGTGACACGGTTGCCCTTGCGCCTCCCCTTATCATCGAAAAAGAAGAGATCGACCGGACAGTCGAAATCTTAGGGAACGTCATTAACAGCCTCGACTAAATATATTAAATGCAGGGAAATCTATTATGAGCATAGCTGCTTTAAGCCCCGATTTAATTTTGACAAATGGGACCGTTCTTACAGCAGACCAGAACAATAACCAGGCTGAAGCGGTCGCAGTCTGGAATGGCCGGATCGGTGCGGTTGGCGCCAAGAGCGATATTGAGGTGCTAGGTGATAACCGAACCCAATTAGTTGATTTAAAAGGCCGCTGCGTTCTCCCCGGTCTTACAGATCCCCACGTGCATTTCGCAGACGGGGGGGCGTCCATGATGCACCGCCTAGATTGCCGCGATTTCTATTCCAACGTTCGGTCAATTCCTCAAATTATCGAAAAAATTTCTGAGCAAGCCCAATCGCAGTCCCCTGGCACATGGGTCGTCGCTCATGGCAGCCCGATGCAAGATTTTCGCATGCCAGAAGGTCGGTTTCCGACCCGACACGAGCTCGATGTCGCATCACCAAATAACCCGGTTACCATTAATTTCGGCGCACATATTACAATTGCCAACTCAAAAGCGCTCGAACTTGCTGGCGTCAATAAAAGTACCGATGCACCACCCGGAGGAGCGATCGAGCTCGATGACAGCGGTGAGCTGAGCGGCAAGCTAGTCGAACGCGCTCAATATTTGGTGAGGGCGGTGGTGCCCGAATATAGCTACGAGCAGATGAAAAAGGGCATTTTATTTGCCTCTGAACGTTGCCTATCTCGGGGAATAACGAATATCCATGATATTGTGACCAACCAAGAATCAATCCGAGCGTATCAAGAATTAGAACAAGCAGGTGAGCTCCCGATAAGGGTGAGCCTTCTTATCCGCGTTATAGAGGCCGCCATTCAAAAGGAGAGTTTACTCAACCTGGGCATCAAGAATGGTTTTGGTAACGACTGGCTCCGCATAGGTGGTGTTAAAATGTCAATTGATGGCGGCATAACGGGCCACGTTGCAAAATTTTATGAACCCTATGTCGATGACCCCTGCCACGAAGGGCTGATCAGAATCGAACAGGGTGAGTTGGATGAGACTGTCAGTGCATATCATAAGGCTGGGCATCGCATCTGCATCCACGCCATCGGTGATGTCGCAATGGATATGGCACTGCGTTCGTTGGATAGTGTTCTTAAGGAGGATCCACGCGTCGACCATCGCCATCGCATTGAGCACCTCGGGAATTGGCTAGTTAACGACGAACGCTTAGATTTAATCAAACGCAACAATATTCTGCCTGTCCCCAACATTCCATTCATGCATTATATATGGGAATCGTTGCTTGCCTGCATTGGCGATGAACGGCTTGAGGACAGCTTTAATATTAGAACAATGCTTGAGGCTGGGCTCCCGATTACCTCGGGTTCAGACGGCCCCGCCTATTGGCCGCTAGATTCGCTTAGAGATCTTGGCACAGCCGTATCCCGACAAACATGGACAGGCAAAACTGTAGGCGCGGATCAAGCCGTTACCGTAGAAGAGGCAATTCGAATGTTTACAATTAATGCCGCGTATAACGCCTTCGAGGAAAAAATCAAAGGCTCNATTGAGCCAGGTAAAGTCGCTGATTTTGCTGTACTCGAACAAAGCCCCTACGAGGTAGAACCCGCTAGAATCAAAGATATCCCTGTCGATATGACAATTGTAGATGGGAGAGTATTGTTCTTCCGAGAAGGGGCTGATGGGCTCTCTGCCTGAAAGATTAACAAATTGAGCCAAGGCGGGGCGTCGTGTAATGATTAAGCTGAAATACAAATACTAGTCACACCGCCTGGTATAGGAAAATCGAAATCGTTGCAGGATGACGGAATATACGCTCGGAAAGATCCCACGCCTTGTGGCAGAACATGTCGATGAAAATCGTCTATGGGCTCGTGTCATGGAGATGTCCAAGTATGGCGCGATACCCAATGATGGCGTCAACCGGCCAGCCCTTTCACAGGCTGATATCGCTGCCCGCAAGACCCTGATTAGTTGGGCCCGCCACCGCAAGTTCACGATAAGGCAAGATGAAATAGGAAACCTTTTTATTCGCCGCGACGGACGTCACTCCAATGTTGTGCCTGTTATGACGGGCAGCCACATGGATAGCCAGCCATGCGGCGGCCGTTTTGATGGTATTTACGGCGTACTCGCGGGATTGGAGGTTCTTGAAGCATTAGAAGATGCCAAAATAGAAACAATAAACCCAATCGATGTTGTGGCTTGGACAAACGAAGAAGGTAGCCGTTTTGATCCCGGTGGAATGGGATCAATGGTTTTTACCGGTGTCGCCAAGGTTCATGATTTTGCTCATATCCAAGATTGTGATGGAAAAAGCTTTAAACACGCACTTGAGGAAACGTTGCGGGCTACACCCGCCGACACAGAGCGTCCCTCCAAGCATCCAGTCAAGGCTTATATTGAAGCCCACATTGAACAGGGTCCGGTTCTTGAAAACTCCGCTAAAACAATAGGTGCAGTGACGAGTATTCAGGGATCAAGACGATTTCAAGTCAATATTAGCGGCGAGTCCGCGCACGCTGGAACCACACCCCTAAAATTGCGGCGCGATGCATTACAAGCGGCTTTACGGTGTTTGGCCGATCTCAATACGGTTATGGAAGACCCCGATGATATACTGCGTTACACCGTAGGCAAGTTAATCGTCTCGCCTAATTCACCTAATGCGGTGCCGAGCAGAGCAGAATTTTCTATCGATTTGCGCCATCCCGACGAGGCGATACTTGAACGGTTAAGTGGAGAAATCAGCTCAGTTTGTGCCAAGGTAGCGCCACCCTGTGGGGTTGTAGTCACACAAACTTTCCATAAAACCCCGACAAGTTTTGCGCCGGAAATTGTCAGTTCTGTGGAGGGTTCGGCATGCGCCCTTGGGCTTTCCGCAATGCTACTTCCATCTGGTGCGTTTCATGACGCTGGAATGATGGCCACACACTGCCCCTCAGGCATGATCTTTATACCTTGTGCTGACGGTATCAGTCATAATGAAGCGGAATACGCAAGCTCAGCTGATCTTGCCGCAGGGACGAAGGTCCTCGCGGCTTGTCTCACCAAATTGGCCGCCAAATAAAGATACAAGAGGAAATTAAAATGGTATCCGACAAAGACAAATCGTCCCCTCTAGTTGGAAAACTGACAGTCATAAATTTAGGGCTTGATAAATTTGCATCCGAGCTCGCTGATCAAGGTGTGCCGGTAATTCACGTTGATTGGAAACCGCCCGCCAGCGGCAACCCAAGACTTGCGGCGTTGCTATCCAAAATGGGTACCTGAAAGAGGGATGATGGACTATATGGAACTTATAGAAAACGCCAATAAAGAGGCGGTGCGAAGGATGCTAGCCGCCGAACCAATTTTAGTAGACGTGGTTCCCGCGGGAGATATCGTTCCCGATCTTCACGATCAAATGATTTTACATGCCGGCCCACCGATCGAATGGAACCGCATGTGTGGACCAATGCAAGGCGCTATTGCTGGCATTGCCGTTTTTGAAGGATGGGCTAAGGACTTAAAACAAGCTGCCACCGCGGCAGCGGCCGGTCATTTTTCTTTCGATGCCAATCATCATCATGACGCTGTCGGTCCGATGACTGGTATGACAACAGCCAGCCAGCCGGTATTGGTTGTTGAAAATCAAAAAGCCGGAAACCAATCCTACTGCACAATTAATGAAGGTCTTGGAAAGGTCATGCGTTTTGGCGGTAACGATGCTGAAGTGCTTAATCGGCTTGCTTGGATTCGTGATACCCTTGGCCCGACTCTAGGCCGAGCCTTGCGAGATGTGGGTGGACTTCAGCTAAAACCTCTGATCGCCAGAGGCCTGTCGATGGGAGATGAAATGCACCAGCGAAATGTTGCCTGTTCGGGCCTTTTTTTAAGAGCAGTTGCCGCAGCCATAACTAAAACCAACAGTGACACTAGCAAAATATCAGAAGTTCTAGATTTTATCAGTGCAAACGATCAGTTTCATCTCAATATCGCCATGGCGATGGGGAAAGCAATCATGGATCCGGTCAGTCACATTGAAGGTTCTTCCATTGTTACAGCCATGTCCCGTAACGGGACCGATTTTGGAATCCGCGTTAGCGGCACTGGTAATGAATGGTTTACGGCACCGGTTGAAATGCCCGAGGGTCTTTATTTTGCAGGGTATTCCGAAGTCGACGCCAATCCGGATATGGGCGACTCTACTATTATCGAAACAATTGGATTGGGAGGCTTTGCTATGGGCGCCTCTCCCGCCGTTGCTGGTTTTGTCGGTGCGGGTGCCGCTTCAGAGGCAGCTCAATATACTCGGAGCATGGGGGAGATTTGTGCCTCAGAAAACCCTGAATGGACGATTCCTGCTCTCGACTACCTCGGCGTCCCCACTGGAATTGATATCCGATTGGTAGTGGACTCCGGTATTACGCCCACTATAAATACAGGAATTGCCCACCGTCAGCCGGGCATTGGTCAGGTCGGAGCCGGTGTAGTGCGAGCACCGATGGATTGTTTTGAAAAAGCCCTTCAACGGCTAGCAGAAAAAATTGGAATTGGTTGATGGCGTTCATCCTAAACAGGGTCTTTAAAGGGTTTTATAGGGACTCGGTTTTCCTAATGCGCCTTTCACGTGACCTCGGAGGAATAGACGGTATATACGAAGCTGCTCTTATGATGGCTTCACCGTCAAACAAACAGGTTCTAAAAGACGCCGGATTATTGTCAGATCAGTCAGCTACCGCCGAAAGCGGTGACCTTATTCTTGCAATTAACGCAAGAGACGCTATTACCGCCCAAGACGCGGCCGATACTATCGAGCCTCAAATTACGACCCAAACCCGAGCANCGGTTAAGAACACCGTTTGGCAGCCGAAAACTATTCGCACGGCGGNCAAGAGAGTCCCTGAGGCCAACCTTGCACTCATTTCTGTGCCTGGGAGTTTTGCTGCTGCGGAAGCCCGAAAAGCGCTCAACAATGGGCTNCATGTCATGATGTTTAGCGACAACGTTTCAATTGAAGATGAGATCAATCTNAAAACNCAGGCCTACGAGCATGGCCTTTTAATGATGGGACCTGATTGTGGAACCGCAATAATAAATGGCGTACCCCTTGCCTTTGCAAATAAAGTTTCACGCGGTGGCGTTGGTATTATCGGCGCATCTGGTACCGGAATACAAGAAGTCACAACTCTAATTTCTAACAATGGCAGTGGAATTTCTCATGCGATTGGTGTGGGTGGCAGAGATCTCAGAGATGAGGTCGGCGGAATATCGACATTAATGGCTATAGACCAACTTGATAATGATGTTGAAACTCAACAAATCGTTCTGATTTCCAAACCACCAGGTGCCAAAGTTNTNCCAAANGTAATGGAACGAGTTGGTCAAAGCCCTAAACCATTCACNATTTGTTTTATTGGAGCCTCCAATCTTGACTTGCCCGCTAATGCGACNGCGGCGAGAACTCTAAAGGATGCTGCGCAGGCCACNCTAGGNAAAACAGAAATTATCNAATTTACTTNCAAACACANAAAAATNCCTGACGGCCGAACCANGATAAGAGGACTTTATTCCGGNGGTACGTTGGCGGCAGAAACTCAACTAATACTTTTGGACGCCGGGTTGAATGTGGCCTCAAACGCCGCCATACCTGGGGCCAAAAAACTATCAAACGAAATAAACACCCATAAAATTATCGATCTCGGCGACGATCAATATACCCAAGGCCGTCCCCATCCGATGATTGACCCGGAAATCCGTCGCGAACCATTGGAGGCGGCTATAGCNGATACCGACGTTGGCTTAATATTGATAGACGTCGTCATTGGATACGGCGCACACCCAAACCCNGCCGGCCAACTCGCGGATATGCTCAGTTCTATGCGAGGCAAGAATAACCCTACAATCATTGCCTCNGTTACTGGAACGGAGGAGGATCCGCANGTTCTATCCAATCAAATTCAAACCCTCCGATCCGCNGGGATTGATGTTGCAGCATCCAATGCCGACGCGGCGGTTGCCGGTCTCAAACTGCTGGGGATGAATAACTAGGGGAGATACGCGATGCCAGACGGTAATGCAATTCCCAACAAGATCGTCATCGCGATCGGAGGTAATGCCACACACCCTGACGATATTGAAGGAACCTCCGAGCAACAGGAAGCAATAGCTGCTAAAACCGCACAATCATTGCTTCAAATCGGACAGGANGTCGACCAACTCATCATCACTCATGGTAACGGCCCTGTTGTTGGAAAGATTTTGATGCGCCAAGCCCTCACCCGTGACCGCATTTCGCCAATGCCTCTAGATATTTGCGTGGCACATAGCCAGGGCGGCATNGGCTANTTACTCATGCAAGCGATGGAAAATGCNCTNCGTGAAGCCGANAACCCTCGGCATGTNGCATGTTTATTAACTCAAGTGGAAGTCGATGCAAATGATCAAGCCTTTGAGGACCATACCAAGCCTATTGGTCCTTTCTTCACGGAGACAGACGCCAAGTCTATCCAGNAAGANTTGGGCTGGCAGATGGTGGAAGATTCTGGTCGCGGTTATCGACATNTTGTCCCCTCACCCGTTCCAAAACATATTTGTGATATATCGCTAATTGANGCTCTCTCGCAGCGAGGAACAATCGTCATCGCCGGCGGGGGAGGCGGTATACCCGTCATCCGGGGTGCTAATGGNATCCGACATGGGGTCNCGGCAGTTATAGANAAAGATCTCACTTCGGCCTTAATAGCGAATATTCTAGGCATTAAAGACTTCATGATTTTAACCGCTACCCCAAAGGTAGCGGTTAATTTTGGTAAGNCTGATCAAAAGTTTCTCGACAGGGTAACGCTATCAGAAATAAAGGCCTTAAAGGCTGAGGGGCATTTTCCGCCAGGCAGTATGGGTCCCAAAATTGATGCCTCTGTCCGNTTTCTGGAGCGTGGCGGAGAACGGGTCATAATCGCTGACCTAGAACAGGCGATGGGAGCTCTTGCGGGTGAAACAGGAACCCACATCCTTCGCGATAATGCCTGACAAAAATAGGCATAACCAGTTTACAATCACCGCCGCCGGTGAACTTGCTCTTGAAGCNATAGATTATCCAAACCAGGGNTATGTCGCCGCCTTATTCGAGCATAGCTTTTACATCAAAATTTCCAGTAAATGGGCCTGTATCGGCACCTCATCGCTTCCCTTCGGGCCACTCAACCTGCAAACAAATGCACCCAATAATATCAATTGGCAGGCAAGTGGTTTTCAAANAGGCGCCTCAGTCAAAATTTCAGCAACTCACATTCATATCAGAAATCATTATATGTTTTCCTACCGAGACGCTGAACTATGGCGACCACAACCAATTTTCAATTTGGATAAGACAGCTATCCAAGCCGGCTTAAATGCCTTGAAAAACCGAGCACAGGATATGGCGCCTTCGGACGGCCTTGCGTCGTTAATATTTGCCGATAATAAGTTAGACGCGAGATTATCCGCCGCCTCGCAAGTAATTAATGAGATAGACAGCTTTTTAAGAGACCAAGGCACTCACACCAATAGCATTCTTAAACCAGTTACTTCATTGATTGGACTGGGTCCCGGCCTTACGCCATCAGGCGACGATTTCCTGGGCGGTATAATGATTATGCTTCGCTTGTTAAAACAAAATAATAAGATCAAACGCTTAGCGGATGCGATTGAAATAGCCGCATCCGCCACCAACGAGATCAGCCAAGCACACATGAAAGCAGCGGCTCAGGGACTAGGCGCTGAGCCTCTTCACGCGACAATTAGTGATATAATATTAAATCGGAGCCCGGAACTTCAGCTCTCTTTACAGCGGCTTAATGCCATCGGCCATTGCTCGGGATGGGACGCACTGGCGGGCGCGGTCATTACGCTGCAGGCTTGGTTAGCCCAATAGACTAAGTCTCACCAACTATCGCAGCACCGTCACAGCGCGGATCGGAGGCTCCATTTATAGATCCATCGATATGGCGAGTTATTGCCCCAGCGTGACCCATCATTTCATCAAAATCTCCAACGATTTCGATGTCATGGCCTGCATTTCGAAGGCCCTCAATAACGGGGGCTTTAAATCGATTTTCGATACGCAATTTAGCCGTTTCCTCCCCCCAGGTGCGGCCTAGTAGCCAGCGGGGCGCCGCGATTGCATCAGCCAAATTCTGGCCAAAGTCGACATGTCTTGTGAAAATAGCGGCTTGAGTCTGCGGCTGTCCGTCGCCCCCCATTGTTCCATAGACCATATGCCGTCCATCCGCCAAGGTCGCCATGGATGGGTGGATGGTATGAAAGGGGCGACGCCCAGGTATCAACGAATTTAGCTTCGTAGGATCCAAGCCAAAGCTAACACCCCTATTTTGCCAGACAATACCGGTTTCGGGCAGCACAAGTCCCGATCCGAACTCCCAGTAAATACTTTGAATCAAACTAACTGAGCAGCCCTCTCTATCCATTGATCCCAGCCATATTGTGTCTCCGGGCGCAGAAATCTCTGGCCATGGCAACGCCGTTTTAACATCAATTTCAGCCGCCACCTTATCGAGTGTTGCAGCCTCTAGAAATTGAGCTGGGTCAATTGTCATATAATTAGGGTCAGAAACGTATTTATTTCTAACCTGAAAGGCGCGTTTGCTTGCCTCTACAATAGCGTGGACGTACTCAAAACTTTCCGCTTTCGAAACACTCAGACGTTCGTACAATCCGAGTATCATAGCTGACGCTAGCCCCTGCGTCGGTGGAGGCATCGTGTAGACTGTTCCGCTCTTTAAATTGATGGACAGAGGTTCAACGATAAGGGCTTTGTGTCGCTCCAAATCCTCACTGAGGAGCGGACTGCCCGCTGCACCGAGTTCCCGTATAATCGAATTGGCGATGTCACCAGAATAAAAATCATTAAGTCCAGCCGAGGCCAGCTGCTCAAAGGTAGAGGCCAACGCTGCGAGTCTTAAATTATGCCCTTCTGGCGGAGCCGCTCCTTCTAACAAAAAAGTCTTCGAAAAGCCGCTCACATTTTTTAGTTCGTCTAGCTTTTCCGCAGTATTACGACACAATGTAGCTGAAACGATGGTGCCGTTCCGCGCATGTTGAATAGCATCCTCAAATAATCGAGAAAGAGGCATTTTACCGCCCCGACGTTTGCTTTCTTTGAGTGCGAGCTGCCACCCTGAAATAGCTCCTGCAACAGTCAGCGCAGCGAGCGCTCCACGAGACGGAATAGCCTTCAATCCCCTGGACGAATAAAACTCAACACTTGCCCGTTGAGCAGCCGCCCCACAAGCATCGATTGCTAGAGGTTTGCCGCCATCACTAATTAAAAGGAAATTATCCCCCCCTAACGAATTCATATGGGGATAGGCAACCACAATTGTCGCCGCCGCCGCAATAGCTGCCTCAATTGCGTTACCGCCTTCGCATAATACGCGCGCCCCCGCCTCAGCTGCCAAAAAATGCGGGGCGACCACCATTCCTCCAGAAACAGTGCTAGCATATTTCATACAGTTAGTGTCGGTTGTTGGCGATTGGTTCGACGAAACTAAGTTCTGTATCCCATGGGAAGAAAATCCAGGTGTCTTGGCTTACCTCGGTTACAAAACTATCAACCATAGGGCGCCCTTCGGGCTTGGCATAGACTGTTGCAAAATGAGCATCCGGGAGCATTTCCCGCACCACCTTTGCTGTCCTACCTGTATCAACCAAGTCATCAATTAGAAGAACGCCTTTGCCGGATCCGCTCACACCCTTGATAATCTCGACACTGCTTTGACTTTGGTGCGCATAACACGCTACGCAAACCGTATCAATTAGACGAATTTCTAGCTCACGGGCGATAATCGCTGACGGAACAAGCCCTCCTCTGGTAATTGCTACAACGGAATCCCATGGTCCTTTCTCCGCAAGCCGCCAGGCGAGCGCTTTGGCATCGCGATGGAGCTGATCCCAAGAAACGGGAAAGGATTTTTGATAGCGTTCTACAGAGTCTTCCATAATATTATTCCGGCATTTAAAGGCATTTTTCGATATCCTATTACTTACGGCACTTAACTTTGGATCAACTGTTCAGCAATCATTGCGTGTCCCACACGATCCATTCACTTAAACGTTATTCATCGGGTTTATTAGCACGTATCATGGATCACTTGCTTAGCATACCACTGCTGATCCACCGGCCAATCACAAAGCGTTCTTCCTTAGTCATTTTCGTCGCGTTACCGAGCGGCATACTATTTGCCGCTACCGCCGTTTTCTGAATTTGAGTAGCGTGTTTTATAATTTCTGCCTTAGTCTCTAGCTTGATATTCATGGGAGGCTTATCAATGCCCTCAAATGTCGGGCTCGCTGAGTGGCAAGTTGTGCAGCGAGTTTTAATAATTGCCTGCACCTCCGAGAAAACAACTTTTCGTTCTAAACTCTTTTTTTCAGTGCCCGTAAACCCGGGCACAGATACGTACCCGGCGAGCATAATGATTGCTATAACCGCCAATGGTACTGGCCAGATCGCGTTCGATCCGGAATTCCTCAAATTAAACCAGTGGCGCACTAAAGCACCGATAATGAACAACACGATTAAAATGGCCCAGCTATGCTGGTGTCCAAAGGTCATGGGGTAATGGCTGCTAATCATCACAAAGACAACCGGCAGAGTGAGATAGTTATTGTGAACGGAACGCTGTTTTGCCCGGACCCCATAGGAGGGATCAGGTTCCTCGCCATTTTTCCGCGCATTCACTAAATTATACTGGCCCGGAATAATTCTGATCCAGACATTTAGAACCATAATAATTCCTATCAATGCGCCAACATGGATATAAGCGGCGCGACCGGAGAGGACCTGACTTAAACCGTACGCGACGACGCACAGACCAAAAAATCCAATAGCCGCCGAGATTTTAGTATATTTGTTCCCCCACCCCGACATGTATATGCCATCATAGAGAAACCATCCGACGACTAACGTCCCTATCCCAATGCCAACGGCTTGCAGCTTGGTAATCGCCGCAACATCAGGGTCAATCAAAAAAGCCGAAGACCCAAGATAATAGACTACGGCGAGCAACAACACACCGGTTACTCCCGTCCACCAAGCTTCCCACTTAAACCAGTGCAGATGCCTCGGCATAATCTTGGGCGCTACCATAATCTTATCGACCCGATAAAATCCGCCGCTATGGACCATCCATAGCTGACCCTCTACGTCATCGTCTGGTACTGTGGGCTCTTCAAGGTGGGAGTCCAGCCACATGAAATAAAAAGACGAGCCGATCCAGGCTATCCCGACAATAATATGGGCCCAGCGCAGTACCAGCCCTAGCCAATCAAGGACGATCGTCTCCATTAAAATCTTTTCTCCGTTACCGTGCCGAGAACGCGAGTGCTCACAATCCTGCCAATATTTTTAATAGCCTCTTCTATCTGATTGTCGCGGTCACTCTCAAGTCGTTCCTCAAAAGCCTCCAAAATTGACTCCTTCGTGTGATCGACTACAGCTATTATAAATGGGAACCCAAACTTTTTCTTATATGCGTCATTGAGTTGCGTGAACCGTTCATACTCCCTATCAGATAGACGGTCGAGGCCAATACTAGACTGTTCTTTCTGCGAGTGATCAGTCAGACTTCCTTCCCGGGCGGCTTTTCCAGCGAGATCTGGGTGTGCTCGGATTAATAGTAGCTTTTCTTCCTTGGTAGCTCCGTACATTGTTTCCATCAACGCATCGATCAATGCATCACGAGATACGAAGGGTCGAGCTGATGCGGTGCGCTTTACCAGCCATGGGGATTGTTCAAAAACCTCGCCAAGGGCAGCAATGAAGTCTTGATCCTCTCCTTTATTGAGTTCCTTAAGNCACACTATTCTATCGGTCATAATGTCATGTCATCCCAAATTTTATACGCGCCATACCCCTTCAACAAAGCATTACTTTGTAACATACAGGACCTAATTCTTTGATGAGTGGTGGAGCATGGTTATAAACAAAAAGGTTTTATACTCTTTTAATAACTCAAAATGAGANAAAATTCNCTTTAACGCANTTTTTCTGGCGCCTTCCTTCTTTATTGACCCACCGCCCGATATTCAGCTAGCGCGGCAGNAACACCATTACCCGCGGGCATTGAAACATTATGTTGACGCAACGTTGCCTCAAGTGCNGCTAAACAAGNTAAAATATTTTGTTTTTGACAGTTATAGCCCATCGCCCCGATACGCCAAATCATGCCATGTAACGGACCAAACGATGTACCAATCTCGATCCCGAAATCATGAAGCATATCCGCACGGGCGGCTTCCCCATCAATCCCCTTAGGAATATAAACGCCCGTCACGTTAGGCATTTTATGTTGTTTATCGCCAAATATTTTTAGTCCAAGGCCCTCAAGGCCNGCGACCATCGCCCTGCTTGCCAAGGCGTGCCGGTCAAAACCCGCNTGTAGGCCTTCTTTGAGAGCCACCCGCGCGCATTCCCGCGCTGCATAAAGCATTGAGGTTGCCTCGGTATGATGATTTAGCCGTGCTTCCGACCAGTAATCCATTAACATCCCAAGATCAAAATAGTTCGACGCTACCATTGGACCTTTGCCTGCTTGAAAGCCCTCAGGGCGAATACCTCTTTCAATATGTTTACGAGAATTAATAATTTCTGCAACATGNTCATTAAAGGTAATGGGTGCGATGCCCGGCGGGCCNGCTAAACATTTCTGCAGGCCAATAGACACACAATCGATTTTCCATTTATCAACAGGTAAATCCATCCCGACAAGGCTTGCAGTTGCATCAACAAAGGACAACGCTTCATACTTCGCGCAGATTTCTCCAANTTCTTCCAGCGGCTGAGCTTGTGTTGTGGAAGTATCCCCCTGACAAATAGCAACGAGTTTTGGTCTTATACGCTTGATGGTGTCTTCAATTTGTTGAGGATCAAACACCTCGCCCCATTTAACCTCGATTATCTCAACATCAGCGCCACAACGTTCTGCAATTTCGGTTATCAGATGCCCAAACCGACCAAAAACAGGCACTAAAACCTTATCGCCGGGTTGAATTACCGACACCATAAAAGTTTCGATTGCAGCACGAGCCGTGCCGTCGATCATAAGGGTCCATCGATTTTTAGTTTGAAAAATCTGGCGGTAGAGAACCATCACCTCATTCATGTATTCCGTAAAGGCCGGATCAAATTGACCTAACAACGGCATAGACATTGCGTTAAGAACACGCGGATCGACATTGACCGGGCCCGGACCCATCATCAAACGCGGNGGTGGATTAAGTTCCTCAAAAATCTCGTTCTTAATCATTTNTTTTCCTGAACTCTTATTCCATGCCCCTAAAGTCGAGCGGGATGCTCTGCATGCCAGTGNNGCGCGATATCAGCTCGTCTGCACACCCAAACTTTATCGTGTGAGGCTACATGATCTATAAATCGCTGTAATGCATAAAANCGGCCCGGCCGGCCCGCNAGACGACAGTGTAGACCGATAGACATCATCTTTGGTGTTTCCGCCCCCTCCTCATAGAGACAATCAAAACTATCACGCAAATAGGTAAAGAATTGGTCACCAGAATTAAAGCCCTGGCTGGTCGCAAACCGCATATCATTTGCATCTAGTGTATAGGGNACGACTAGGTGTGGTTTATCGTAGCTGCAATCCCAATAAGGCAAATCATCGGCATAACTATCAGCGTCATAAAGGAATTGTCCCTCTTCAACGACAAGATCGCGCGTCTGCGGGCTAGTTCGNCCCGTATACCAACCCTCCGGATGGGCACCTGTCATGGCTGTGTGGATTTTAACGGCTTCCTGCAAATGTTTGCGTTCAGTTGCCTCATCAACAAACTGGTAGTTGATCCAACGATACCCATGACTGGCTATTTCCCAGTCGGCCTCAAGCATTGCGTTTACTGCGTCTGGGTTACGTTGCATAGCCATTGCGACACCAAAAACTGTCACCGGCAGGTTAAGTGACGTAAAATGGCGATATAACCGCCAAAACCCTGCCCGGCTGCCGTACTCGTAAATACTTTCCATACTCATGTGCCGAACACCCTCAAAGGCCTCCGCCCCAACAATCTCAGATAGAAAGGCCTCGGATGTTTGGTCCCCATGCAAAATATTATTTTCTCCACCCTCCTCGTAATTGATAACGAACTGAACGGCAATCCGCGCACCACCAGGCCATTTGGGATCAATTCCCTTGCGCCCATAGCCAATCATTAACCTCGGGTAGGTCTCATTTTNTTCCATTGATCGTTATCCATCAAATTTTCTACGACTAATCATAACGAAGCCTGTTGCCGCGNAAAGGGTTTAACGTTACGCAGATAATATAAAATGAATTACTAAAGGAGTACCCAAGCAATGGCGAGCTTAACTACCCACATACTAGACACTGCAAATGGCGCGCCAGCGGCAGACGTTACTATTCAAATTGTGAAGATCAACGGAGAAAAGCGTATTACGCTGCGGACCCTAAAAACCAATTCAGATGGCCGCACGNATAGCCCGGTGCTCACAGGGGACCAATTTATTCCTGGCGTTTATGAAATGATTTTCAATGTAGGTGATTATTTTCGTAACCGGGCAACCAAACCAGACTCGTCAATGTTCCTTGATTTNATACCCGTCCGTTTCACGATAACTTCCGAAGATGACCACTATCATGTNCCACTTCTCGTTACACCCTGGAGTTACTCTACCTACCGCGGAANTTAGAACAAATCGATCTAATTATTTAAAGATCGATCCCGGCCTGTTTAAGGATGTCATGAACACGGCTGCGTTGGGGGTCAGAAATTGTGAGCCTTTCCGCGAAATCACGCCCCGTAGGCTTTGTTGCGTCAATACCGACTTTAGTAACAGTATGGTTTTTAGGGTCAGAGGTTGGGTCGAGAATTGCCCCCATAGCACCGTGAATATAAGTCACATCCTGATCGGCGCGTGTCCGAGTAATNACCGCCCACATCACGTCAGAGAGATTAAAGAGATCAACGTCTTCATCNATAACAATAACAGTCTTTACATAAAATTCTGTTCCTAGCGCAGCCATAATTGCCTGCTTAGGTTGGCCCTCAGCTGTCTTTTTCATCTGCACAATCGCCATCAAAGCTCCAACTGTACAAAGGGGAACNTGTACTGCGCGGACATTTGGCAAATTGCGGCGCAGGGCATTCAAAATTTCGGCCTCGCGGCTAATTGATGAGACCAGAATATGGTCGCCGGCTGTACCGGAGGCGACACTATGAAATATTGCNTCGCTCCTCATCTGNATACGTTTNGCAACGAAAACGTTCTCGGTAGATCGATAAGATGCATATCCAGTAAATTCCCCAAATGGCCCTTCTGGTTCATTTGTATTCGCAAGAATTTCACCCTCAATGACGATTTCTGCGCCNGCCGGAATAGATAACTCATTTGTCTTGCAGGCCGCNACCTTATAGGGCTCNCCAAACAAAGCGCCGATAATCTCGTATTTTCTTACATCTGGGGGATAGTGATACGCCATTGAACCCATATAGTGGATTGGATGAATACCAATAGTAATCGCCGCAGGGAGGGCTTCACCTTTTGCTTCAGCACGGCGGTGAAATTCATACATCCGACGCCTCGAATGAAGTGAAAGACCGAGGCGGTTTTTACCTTTAAGCATGAGACGATGGAACCCGACTGTATCGGTTTCGCCATCAGGATCCCGCGCAGTAATTTGTCCTGCTGTAATATATGGCGCTGCGTCGACCTGAAAATGCAATGGGATGGGAAGTTTTGTTAGGTCAACATCGTCCCCCTCAATCACGACATCTTGCCATGGGGCATCACCTACAACTTCGACCGGCTGATAATTTTGACACCGTTCGCGGTAAGCCAATGGCAAATCATCCGGCTCAACGCCAACCGCGGCCGCCAGCAGACGCCTATTGCCGGCAGTATTTGTTACGACGGAGCCATTAAAGCCCTCGATATCTTCAAATAATAAAACCGGGCTTTTACCATGCCGTTCGAATTCGAACACACAAGAGGTAATATCGAGTTCTCGGCGTACCGGGTTGGAAATCCTAACAAAATCTGCCGGGAATTCTGTCTCCACCAAATTAAGGAAACCACGAAGGCTTTGATNAGTCATAACTCTCTCACTGTGTAAAAAACCATTTTCATTCAAATAAGACATTAGCGATGCTATCGGCCTCTGTCTGCCTATAGATTCCTGCGTCTAATATTCCATTCCAGGTTCGNTCTTATTGCCACCAAGAGAAATATATAAAACCACAGATCTCCAAGNATTTCATAGGGTTATAATTCCAAGGCTCTAACCTTTCNCGAGACTAATTCAANGNCTCACATACTCCNGAAAACAGGGCCATAGGNGGACGATAAATACCGGCGCCCAACCCACCGTTTATCCCATNTTTATCCGCTATCCCAAGCTCAAGAACCGGTGTCACGTTGGACTCAACNGTTGCCCGAGCAGATAAGCCTACACGCGCACCACTTTTCTCCATACCCGGATGCTGTGCCATTAGAAGCCTTTCAGGCAATTCAAAAATATCGTCAGGTGTGAAGCCCGAGTGCAGCGACTGCATGTCGGGGCAATAGCTTTGAGCCATCGCGCCAAGCCCTAGACCTTCTGCAACAGCACTATCACCAAATGCGCCCACACATGTCTCTATTGTATAGGGGGACCGAATTTTTCCAAGTGGAGGACTGGCCGGGCAGGTGAACCATTTGCCTGGCAAACCCGAAACCTGCAATCCAAATTCTCTTCCGTTGCCACCAAAGGCAGTGATGATTGAACTGCCTTTTATCCCAATTGCGCCAGATAAAATCAATTTTGACGCTGCCATCCAGAAATTGAGATGGAGGAAGGGCCATTTTTCAACAAATTCCTGAACCGCTTTACTAGCGAAGTTAGTACCAAGTCGTTCACGGATAACCCCAACTAGAATCTTATGTGCTTCTATATGCCTTAGGTGGCCGTCATCGCCAAGTGTCAAAGCCATATCGATAATTGGTAGCCATTCAACCGGGGCACTTTCCGATACCTTAGCCAAAGTAAGGCCAACTTCATCATTCAAAAATTCCAAGAATTCGATCGCTGCCTGGCTTTTATAGCCATAGCGGGGCACCGGATCTGCTCCCGTACCTCCTCCGTTCAATGGCGCCCAAGCCAAGTGGTTTGGTGCGTTAAGATCGACAAACTCCGTCAACTTCATTGACGGTGAAACTACCGCTGCCATAGGCGTAACGATATTACGATCCTGCGCTGGGGAAAATTTTATTTTGCCTGTTTCGATTAAATGATCAGCTTCTGTCAGCGTCTGTGCCCAACCTTCATAGACACAAGCGACAGCCGCGGAGTTTAGGATTGGCGTAACTAGTGCATTAAAAGGATCCGATGGAGGCCCACAATGCAACAGCTCGTAGTCTCCCAAGTTAACAGCTTTTGCAGCCGACGTGACGCCTCGCCAAGCAGGAACCACAGCTAATAGTTTCTCAATAGCGAGTTTGTCAGGGGCATTCATGATTTGAGCTTCGCCTTATTGATTAATTCAAACAGGCGTGCCGGCGAGATCGGTAATCGATCAACCGCCAGATCGATGTCCTTAAATGCATCATTGATCGCATTGACAATAGCCGCTGGCGGGCCAATCGCTCCGCCCTCCCCCAAGCCCTTCTGGCCAAAAGCAGAAAATGGCGAGGGTGTCTCCATATGCAAAATTCTTACATTTGGCATCTCACAAGCACCTGGAAGAAGATATTCTGCTAGCGTGTTGGCCATAGGTTGGCCATATGCATCATAGGGCATTTCTTCAAACAACGCGGTACCAATTCCCTGCGCAGTACCCCCTAAAACCTGTCCATCAACCACCATCGGATTAATCAAAACACCGCCGTCCTCAACGATAACATAATCTAATATCTCGACGTCACCTATATCCGGATCAACCGCGACAACACAGCCATGCGCAGCGTAGGAAAACGTTCCACTATCTGGCTCCGGACGATAACCTTCGGTGAGTTCCATTGCCCTGGAAGCCAACTCTGGAGGTAAATCTTGTGGGGCGTGGTACCAAGTCCTAGCAATATCTTTAATCGCTACGCTCCCACTGCTTGATCGGATTTCACCTCTAAATAATTCAACCTCCCTTAAGTCAGCTTGCAATAGGTGGGCACCAATCTGGAGCACCCTTTTTGCAAGTTCTTTACACGCTGAAGACACCGCGCCCCCCGCCATCACAGCACAGCGGGATCCCCAGGTCCCTGTAGAATAAGGCGTATAAGCGGTATCACCGTGAACGACCTTTATGTCATCAGAATTGATTGTAAGTATTTCTTCGGCCACTTGCGCTAATGTAGTCTCTAAACTCTGGCCGTGCGACTGCACACCCACGCGCACCTCCAGACCACCATCAGGCGTCAATCTTATTGCTGACTGTTCAAACCCCGGCACCATCGGAATACCCCAGCCGCTGTAAACCGACGTTCCGTGTGCGGCCTGTTCACAAAAGATTGAAAACCCAACACCTATTTTTCTGTTATCCTCCTCACCCTGTTTTTGACGTTCCCGCACTGCGACCAAATCTATTTCTTTTGCAACTCGGCCCATGCATTCGGGATAGTCTCCAGAATCAAATAACTTGTTGGTAACATTAGTAAATGGCATCTGCTCTGGAAGTGGTAGGTTCTTAATCCGAACGTCATGCGGTTCAATACCAAGTTGGCGTGCTAGCGGATCAATCAACGTTTCCAGCGCAAAGCAGACCCCGGTTCTTGCGACGCCGCGATATGGTAGGATTGGCGGCTTGTTGGTCGCCGAAGACCATGTTCGACAGCGGAAACCCGGAAAGTCATAGGGTCCGGGTAGAATACTAGCAATCTGTGCCGCTTCTAAACAGGCTGAAAAGGGATAGACCGAATACGCGCCAGCATCGACTGTTGCCTCGCACTCGACCGCTAGTATTTTACCGTCACCCGCGGCGTAAGCAGTTATTTCGTAATGATGCTCACGGCAATTAGTATTTGCACTCAGTTGTTCTCGTCGATCTTCAATCCAGCAAACTGGC
>PBOV01000053.1 GCA_002724505.1 Rhodospirillaceae bacterium
TATAATTTTCGAATTAACGCCAGATTTTTTTAAAATAAGGTTTATATTTTTACTTGCACCTAGCAAATTTTGCATATGGGTCCGCCTTGAGCCCCGGTCATCTTTGCCAACCAAAACTAATACCGGGATCCTAATTTCGCTTGCATAGGAGAGTTCCCTTTTGAGGTGGCCCCTTCCCATGGCACTTGCCATAAGGACAATAGCTTTTATATCTGCGAATTTGCGGGCGGCCATCAGGGTTAGCAGCGCTCCTCTCGAAAACCCCATCATTGCTATTTGTTTTGGAACGACATTTTCGTGATTTTTGATATATCGTAAGGCTGCTTGTATGTCATCGAGGTGGCCGTTTAAAGGTCGGGTTTTGCGCCTTATCGGCGAGAATCCAATAAAACCCAAGGCTGCAAGAGCCTTGCATGTTTCTTCCGGTGGTCCACCAATGATGTGTCCGAGGCCGCCATGATTATATATTACAGCGGGAAAGGGCCCAAGACCTGCAGGGATACAAAGGTATCCACTTAATTTCGGATTTTTCTCCTTAAAAATGATGTGGGACATGCTGTCCGCGTGGACTTCCCCGCACATTAAAAACGTAACCAAAGCGAGGAGCTGTATTGTAGCGCGAATTAGGGGCAAAATTATTCCCCTCGTCATCCGGGAGGAGCGTTATTCCGTGCTGTTTTCACAATAATCCAAAACGGCTTTTACTATGCCTACATAGCCAGTACAGCGGCACAGGTGACCAGATAACATATCACGAAGTTCTTCTTCTGTTGGCTTTGGGTTTTCTTCTAGATATGCGGTCAGTGACATAAGAATGCCGGTTGTACAATAGCCGCACTGAAGACCGTGATGTTTTTTAAAGGCCAGCTGTAATTCAGAAAGTTTCCCATCTTTACTTGCGAGGCTCTCTGCTGTTTCAACCGTTGTGCCGTCTGCTTGAACGGCGAGGGTCAGACATCCCCGCATGACCGTACCATCAACAATTACTGTGCAAGCGCCACAAACGCCATGCTCGCAACCAACATGACAGCTAGTGATACCAATTTCATGTGTTAAGAAATCACTCAGTAGCATCCGGGGTTCTGCGTGACCCGTAACTTCTTCCCCATTTAAAGTCATTGTTACGGGATAACGAGCGTCTTTATTCAGCTTCGACATGTTTTAGCTTCCTCAATTACCCGACGACCAAGCCGGCGTACTAGTTCACGGCGATAGCGTGCCGTTGCATGAATATCGTCATACCCGCCTAAATCCCATGCAAATTCATTTAAAGCATTGTTGAGTGCATCGCCCTCAAGGAGGTCCCATTCTCGAACAGTTGGACGATCCGCAACACCACCGATGCCTAGCTTGATCGATTTAGCACTGGCAATAGCTGCGAGGGCAACAATTGCAAAGTCACCGCGCCTCTGGGCCATTTCTGTAAAGGCGTAGCCGCAACCATCTTTCGCGGTGGGATAACGGGCTGCCGTGATCATCTCACCGGCTTGTTTGGCTGTTGAAAGCATGCCGGTCTGAAACTGGTCAGCGGGAATAGTACGTTTGCCATTTGTCGATTGAAGATCGACCTCACCCTCCAGTACAGCAAGACAAAGGGGAAGTTCCGAGCTCGGGTCAGCATGAGACAAAGAACCACAAACTGTTCCTTTAGCTCTAGTTTGATAATGTCCCACATAAGGAAGCGCTGCATTCACCAGTGGTAATTTGTCTGCCAACCCGTCCCAGCGCATCAGGTCCGCTTGGCGGGTAGCAGCACCAATTTCAACATGTCCATCGGCTTCCCGTATGTAGTTCAAGGAATCTACCTTGGAAATATCAATTAGAATGCTCGGTTCTGCCAATCTGAAATTTAGCATTGGCATAAGTGATAGACCGCCAGCGATTATCCTTGCGTCTTCACCTCCTTGTGCCAATGCGACAACAGCTTCCTCTGCAGAAGAAACCTTCAAATAATCGAAAGCCTTTGGTTTCATTTTAAAAGTCCCAAACTGCGGAGAAGATTACGCCACCATGGCTCCCCCCCTGAAACTGGCCTGCCACCAACTTGGGCGCCAAGCCTTTGAAAAAATTGTTTTACAAGCGCTTTTGCCGCACCTTCGAGTAAGCGCCCACCAACAGACGCTACTGTCCCTGTAAGTTCTATTGCATAGTCGTAGGAAACCTTTGTGCCATCATCTGCAGCCTCTAGGAATACGTGGCCTGAACCCTGAGATGCACCGAGTGGCCCAATTAGCCCCCCGGACAAGGTTGCCTTCTTGGGCTCTACCATCTCCGTTAAACCCACATTAGCTTTAAAGCGACCACGCACCGGCCCTACACCAAGTGAGACATCAGCCTCGTAACTGTTGTCTCCAATAAGGTCCAGTGCATGACAGCCAGGAATGACTGCGGCCAACGCCTTAGGGTCGAGCAATGTATTCCAAACCTCAAGGGGTTCTGCGGGCACAAATGTTTCACCAGTGCCACGCAGGACGTTGCCCTCGCCTTTAACTGGAATGGTGACAGCTGGTTTATCATTGTTTGGCGGCTTTTCCTCACCATGGATCATGGCGCTGATCCGCGTCGGTGTCATGGGTAGGGTGATATCCTCGACATCAAGCGCATCGGCAACTGCGTTTGCCAGGCACACAGGCGTCGACATGCAGTTCCCTTCGGCAATTCCCTTGGCACCTAATGGTGTTAACATAGATGGCGATTCCATGTGGACGATTTGAGGCTCCGGTACTTCCCAAGCTGTTGGCACTAAATAATCAGCAAAGGTACCTGTAAGAAAACTACCATCATCGCCGTAAACAAATTCCTCATACAGTGCGCACCCTATAGCCCAGGCAAAGGCACCATGGACTTGTCCGTCCGCCAGCAGGGGATTGAGCAGGGTGCCAGAGTCGTGCATCGTTACGTATTTGTCTATCTTAACTTCGCCAGTGTCTTCGTCGACTTCGATGCCACAAAAATCGAATACGAAGCCATAGGTCAACGAAGTGTTGATCTGGTCCTTTTCGTTAGGAGATTCTAATTCCGGAGGAGACCATGAACCTGTTTCTCGAACGCAGGGTTCCATCTCATCTGGCAAATTGCCTGGGGTCCAATGGGCGGAACCAGCGGCGCGATAGAAGTTAATTCCATTCTCTGGGTTGGAGGGGTCGCGTATCTTTCCATCAACGAATTCAAGCTGATCGGCGGGAACGTTAAGGGTCTGACTAGCAATACGGGCTAACTTGGCTTTTACTTTTTCCGCGGCTTTCAGGCAAGCAACGGTTGTTGCCGACGAAAAGCGTGATGAATAGTTACCTGTTGCTATTGACCAGGCATCTTTTGCGGTATCGAAGTCTAGATTAACCTTGATTTGATCGGGGGTCAGTCCCAATACGTCAGCCACAATTTGTGAAAGAATTGTCATGTGGCCCTGACCCTGAGGTATGGAATCTGCCGTAACGCTTACAGTGCCAAGTGGATCAACATTGACGGTTGCATTCGCTACCGCCCCCCCTTTCGGATTCCGCTGCCGTTCGTCACGGGGCAAAATATTGGAAAGATAGCCCATATTCGATTGGGCGGGTTCAACAATTGCGGCATAACCGATACCATATTTCTTGCCGGCAGCACGCATTTCATCCCGTCGTTTCTTGAGATCTTCGAGAGCACCTTCTTTCACGGCCCTTTCAACTGCGCCCGGATAATCTCCCGAATCGATTAGGGCGCCTGCAGCGGCGCGGTATGGAAAAACACCAGCTGGCACAAGGTTTTTACGAATAACATCAAGTGGGTCCATGCCGAGCTCAGTCGCCACCTTATGCATGATTCTCTCAATACCGTAATACATCTGTGGCCCACCAAATCCACGAACCATTGCAGACGGACATTTGTTGGTCATCACCACGCGATTAGTTACAGAAAGGTTTTTGATATCATAGGCGCCGGTTAAAATACCGTGCATTCGATACAGGGGGCCTGGCATTGGTGCGCGGAGAAACGCGCCATAATCATCTTGTTGGTCAAAGCGGAAGCCAGTAACAGTGCCGTCATTTTTGACGGCCGCTTCCATTTTTATCAAACGGTTAGGCGCGGCGGCGGCGGCGGACAAATGTTCGAGTTTGTCTTCAACCCATTTGACAGGTTTACCGACCTTTTTAGAGGCAAGGCATATGAGGACGACGTAAGGAAAAATCTGGACCTTGATTCCAAAACCACCGCCAGACCATTGCGGTGTCCGCATCCGCAACTGGGAATTCTTAACCCTAAGCGCCATCGACATTACTGGATGCGAAGTGAACGGTCCTTGATAGTTAGACGCAACATCATAAAGATTTTCACCTTGATGATAGTCAGCTGTGACGACAAAACCTTCAAGCGGAGTCTGAGAATTCCGAGGATAACGGATTTTCATTTTTACCACTTTATCGGCTGCAGCAAAGGCATCGTCGGGATCGCCGTAAGTAAAATCACGTGTAGAAACGACATTGCTGCCCACAGCTTCGTGCACAATTGGGGCATCGTCTAAGATTGCTTCTTCTTGGTCGACCGCTGGCTTCATCGCTTCATAGGTGACGTCTATTTCAGCTAACGCGTCTTCAGCTATATACCGGTTTCGTGCGACGACGATCGCTACCGGTTCGCCGACATAGCGAACTTTTTCGACCGCTAGGGCCCACTGGTTTATGGGTTGACGTAAAACGATTAGGAACGCTTCTGACATTTCCTTGACATCGTCACCGGTCATTACAGCAGTGACGCCTGGAATATTTTCAGCTCGGGTGGTGTCGATGGATATAATCTTGGCATGTGCATGCGGTGAACGAAGGATGGCTGCATGTTGGGTGCCGGCACGGGTCGGCAAGTGGTCGGAATATTGGGCTTTACCCATGAGAAGGATCTCATCTTCAACACGTTCAACCGGTTGCCCGAGAAACTTTTTTCCTAGTGCCACGTCCGCCATCGCCTTTACCTAAATACTTTAATACTTTTTTTAAAAATAGTTCTTCTCAATTAAATAAGGTTGGTGCCAGCTAATTACAACAAAAGCAACCCGCTGTTTTTGAGCTAATTGCCGCATGTTTCTAACGAAATTTTTCTGGAATCGGGAACTGTTTGCGTTGGAAGCAAAAAGCCGCGAAATTAGAGGGACAAAACTGGAGCTAAATATGGATGATAACACGGTTGAGGTTGATTGCTCGAAGGAGCCGAACCAGTTGAAATTCGCGTCGAATTTCAACGCGGCTGTCAGTTTTATCGATCGACATCTGCTTGAAGGAAGGGCTGATAAGGTCGCTATTCGAACCAACGATGAAGAATGGACTTTCAAGGAGTTAAGCGATTGCGTAAACCGGTATGGCAATCATCTTCTGTCTATCGGTATTAAACCAGGTGAACGCATGATGATGGTGGTCCGGGATTGCCCTGATTTTGTTGGGATGTTTTTTGGTGCCATTAAGGCAGGCATCATCCCAGCACCGGTGAATACTCTACAGCGTACCCAAGACTACAATTATCTAATCAGTGACTCCGAATGTGCATGTTTTGTTTATAGCGCCAAATTTGCTGTAACCCTTGAACCAGCGCTTAAAGCGTCAAATCATAAGCCCGCTCATGTAGTTGTTGCAGAGGAAATGGCAGAGGACGCCCGAAAGGCGTCAAATTCTCTGCGGGCAGCTAACACAAGTCATATGGATGATTGTTTTTGGCTTTATTCTTCCGGTTCAACTGGTAATCCTAAGGGGGTCGTGCATCCTCACCGGTCTATGATCTGTACGTCCGAACGGTTCTCAAAGAACACAGCGGGTTTACGTGAAGACGATACAGTTTTCTCAGTTAGCAAACTGTTTCACTCTTACGGGTTTGGTAACGCAATGACGTTTCCATTATGGGTTGGTGCGACGATTATTCTCTCAGACCAAAAAGTAACGCCGGAAATGAGCTTTGAAATGATTGAAAAATTTCGTCCCACAGTGTTTTTTGGTGTGCCGACCCTCTATGCGCAGCAACTACGTGCCATGGAGAGCAGAAATCCAGACCTCTCTTCTTTAAGAATTTGTATTTCAGCGGGGGAGGCGTTGCCCGGAGACGTATTACGCCGCTGGGAAGAGAAGACACATACTCTTATCTTAGATGGGTTAGGTTCGACTGAGAATTTACACATTTTTATTTCTAATCGGCCAGATGATTATAAATATGGCACATCTGGCAAGCCGGTCTCAGGTTACGACGTTAAATTGGTCGATGATAATGAAGATGAAATAACCCAGCCTGATGTTATTGGAACTGTTTGGGTAAAAGGAGAGTCTTCAGCCCGACTTTATTGGAATAACCCCGAAAAGACAGCCGCAACAATGAGAGGAGATTGGCTAAATACCGGTGACATGTATTTCCGTGATTCTTGCGGCTATTATCATAATGCTGGGCGTGGTGACGACATGATTAAGGTTGGTGGGTTGTGGTGTTCGCCTTTTGAAATTGAAGCAAGGTTGATTGAGCATTCCAAAGTTCTTGAGGCTGCAGTGGTTGGCCATCCCGATGAAGACGGGCTCATAAAGCCGGCAGCCTATGTTGTATTGAATGATGTTATTGATGCGACCGAAGAAATGGAGATGGCATTGGTAGAACACTGTCGCGACGCCCTATCCCATTACAAATATCCGCGCTGGTTTCATTTTGTGGAGGACTTACCAAAGACAGTTACTGGTAAAATTCAGCGGTTTAAGCTTCGGGAAAAGAATTAATGGAGATTTATACGTTCTCAGAACTTCAATTCATAAAGGTATGAAAATGACTATAAAAACAACCGGTAAATGTCTTTGCGGCGTCGTAACATATGAGGTGGAAATTCCAGATAAGCCTTTTTATTCGGGGCTTTGTCATTGTCGCGATTGTCAACGATATACAGGTACCGCTTTCGCTTCCAGCCTGATGGTGGACAATGGGGGTGTTAAGCTGAAGGGTAAGCTTAAATTTTACGGTAAAGAAACGGATCGCGGTACTTTTATGGAACGCGGTTTCTGTCCAAAATGTGGTTCTAATGTTCTCTGTAAGTCGTCCGATTGGGATAATCAATACGTTATAAGCGCGGGGACACTAGACGATCCAAGTGTTTATAACCCGAGACTTAACATATTCACGCGTAGCGCGCACGCACATGCTATGGATGCGGGTAAGTTGGCTAAAATTGAAGGGTCGCCGGCGGAACGAACCTAGAGGAGGTGTGTTGATTTTTAGTGCGTGGTATCAAAATCCACCAAGTAAAAAATGAAGAGGATGAGATGGCAGACTTACATCTGACAATGGGCGTCAATGATTATGATCACGTTAGAGATATGTTTACCGGTGCGGTAAAGCCCAAGGGTATCAAGCTAACTAGCCTGGTTATGGAAGTCGAGGAGACTTTCAAACGGTTTTTGGCGGATCAGGAGTGGGATATTTCAGAAATTTCTTTCGCTATGTCCTGCCAGGCTATATCGCGCGGTAATGCACCATTCGTTTTAATTCCGGTATTTCCCTCGCGTTTGTTCAGATTGTCCGGGGTTTATATTCGTTCAGACGGTTCCATAACTAAACCCGAAGACTTGAAAGGAAAAAAAGTCGGAATACCGCAATGGGCGCAGACTGCGACAACTTATGCCCGCGGGTGGCTTGCCGAGACGATTGGAATTTCGTTGTCTGATATCGATTGGTACCAGCTTGGACCAAACTCCCCTGGGCGCCTTGATAATACGGCAGAGCAACCGCCGGAAGGGGTCAGTCTCACCGATCTCCCGGACGGATCGCTTGCGGATCTGCTGGTTGAGGGCCGAATTGATGCATTGATTACCGCTGATCCACCCCGTCGAATGCTGGCGGGAGATAACGCGATCACCCGCCTTTATCCCAAGTTCGAAGATGTGGAGAGAGAGTATTTTCGCCAGACTGGAATTTTCCCAATAATGCATACTGTTGCAATTAAGCGCTCATCCTATGAAGCAAACCCATGGATCGCCCGCAATGTTTTTAATGCATTTGAGGAGGCTAAGAATAACTCTGTGCGCCGCATGCGGGATATGAATGTCTCGCAAATCGGTTTGCCCTGGATCCAACAATATATTGAGCAGATTTCAGCAGAGTTTTTTCCTCACGGTGATTACTGGCCCTACGGTGTTGATCGCAATCGCACAACTATCGAAGCATTTTTGCGTTTTTGCTATCAACAAGGCGTTACTGCGAACCATCTAACACCGGAAGACATCTTTGCCAAAGAGGCGATGGAACCGTTTCATCAGTTGCGGGTGTAATGCCGAAAATTTTATTTTAGATGTTTCACCCTTTTTTAATTTAAGGGCGCCCTGATCTTTGGGCAGTGAATAAGATTTCTTGCGAGTTGGATGACTGCGTGGATAGTGTGCAAACAAATAGTATAGGGAGTATTTTATTTGCCGAAGTTTCAAAAATCTCTGACCATCATTTCTATCATGGCTGTCGGTGCGGCAGTATTATCGTCCGACAAAGCCGCGGCTGCTTCTGTTACAGCTGACCAACGTAAAGTCTTAGAAGGTGTAATTCGGGACTATCTTCTCAAAGAGCCTATTATCATTCGTCAGGCAATTGATAGGTTACGGGCACAGGAAGAAGCAGCAAAAAAAACAAAGGCCGCTGCCGCTTTAAAAAACAATAAACATGACCTGCTATATGATAAGAGTTCGCCAGTTGGAGGAAATCCCCAAGGCGACGTAACAATAGTCCAATTTTTTGACTATAATTGCGGGTACTGCAAGCGCGCCGCTCATAACCTAAGAGCAGTAATGAAAAACGATCCCAATCTCAGGGTAATTTTTAAGGAGTTTGCCATCTTGGGCCCGCAATCGATTAAGGCATCAAGGGCGGCTTTGGCTGCGCAAAAGCAAGGAAAATATGTAGAGTTTTATGAAGGTCTCATGGCTGGAAAAGCAGATGAAGATAGTGTCGCTGCATTGGCCCATAAGCTTAAAATGGATTACTCAAAGCTACGAAAAGATATGGCTGACCCAAAGATTGAAACGGCGTTACAGAATAATTACCGGCTCGCGAATGCACTTGGGATAACGGGAACGCCAGTTTTTGTAATTGGCGAAAGGGTGATTCCAGGAGCAGTTGGTGAAGAAATACTGACTCAACTCATTAAGGAAGAGCGCGCGAAGAAGAAGCAATAGGTTTGGTTGTTTTAGCAGTCGAAGTCACCTTTTAGTCACTGGGCTTTTTACCAGTTAATAAGAAATTTAAATTCCCAGTGATGACTTAAGCGGACAGGTCAGGTTGCTCTTTTTCGACACACGGTTTCTGGGAAGAAAAGGCCAGGCTTCCGCTATAGAATAATACTCAAATTACGTAAATTTTGGTCGCAATCAATGAGGTTCACTTGCTTGACTGAAATTTGCCAGCGGTCATTCTTAAGAACGATTTTGTGCCCGTACCAGCCGGAATAGGTGCGTTTATCGCCCGCTTGAAACTCTGTTGTTAGGAAGGTTGATCGCAACATCACCGTATCTGGTGAACCAGTTCTAAAGGCACTAATATTAGAGATTATGCGGGATGTACGTGAAATTGGTTGCTGCGACCAAGCAAATTCATTTTGGAGTCTAAAAATACGGTCTTCGATCCGTCGCCGATCATCAAAACAAACCGCGATTTCTGTCCGTGGATCTCCGCCATCTGGCGTAGCCGGTACCCAGTAGATACATTCTGGCACATATAATGATAGCCAATCATTCAAACAATTTTGGTCAAGTAACCGCGCCTCTTTTTCGAGCAGCATTCCAAAAATATTGCGTAGTTCAGGGTCAGTAATCTCTGATTCATCGGTTTGCCAGTTACTATAGCTATCAACTAACGATTGATAGAAGTCATCACCTACATAATAAGAGGTTCGGGAGGCGTCATGATGCATTAGTTGAACACCGCATCGATGTCACGCTCAATTACCAAATTGGGTTCTGACATCATTATTTTCTTATAGACTTGCATAGTTTCCCGCAGAAAGACCTCATCCGTAGGTGGGCCAATTAGATATCCATCCACATCGCGTTTTATCCGGCCGGGAATGCCTAGACCTCGATGCATATAAATCCACTCGTCCTCGGCCCCCGCAAGGCCCGTTTGAATTTGTTCAAAGTTCATAAGATCATCCAACTCCCCAAAATTGGGAAAGCTCTCTTGAGTGCGCATCCTTAAGGCATTGACGGCGTCCACACATCCGTAGAGTTCATCATTCTCATCAATTACCGCTGTACCCCACCATGTCGTATCGGTCTCTGTCAAAGAGATTGGTTGTGACACTTGAACGTGATTGCCAAGGATGTGTAGGTTCGGAAAAATATTAATGTTTACCGGTTCGGATGATGCAAGGTCTAACACCCTCCCTGCTTTCTTCCCTAACTTTTCTCGAATCTTAGTTTCGTAATGCTCCATCCCTGGATGGGGCCCTTCGATAGACCAAAGCCCTCCGGGGCTGGTATCGACTGCTGGACGCTTGTCTTTGTAGTGATGGCCATTCTCAAAGACTTTTACATAAAAAGGGGCGTTGTCAGGGCTGGTTTTGTAGTATGACATTCCCTTGTCATCCTCATCACGTTCTACCAAACGATTTTCCATGGCAAGAAGGGAGCGGTGTGAGAAAATTACATGATACCCATCCGCAGAGTTGTCATAGAGAAGTTTCCAGTTGCCATTAAATTTTAATCGGTTCGCATCACAAAATGAGAGTGTCCCGCCTGGATGACGATCTAGCCATTCATCTAGGGGTTTCTTGATCCCACCGAGATAACTTTCCAGGGATGGCATTTCTGGGTTTAAGGTTCCAAAAATAAAGCCTCGGTATGACTGAACCCTCGGCACCTGCGCTAAATTATATTTTGGGTCAGAAAAATCATCCGCATAACCATCAGGCCATGGCACCCCACTAATTTTTCCTGAGTTAAAATAACTCCAGCCGTGATAGGGGCAGGCGAATGACTTTGCGCTCCCTTGCTGGCTTCGGCAGACAGTTGCACCACGATGTGTGCAGCGGTTGTAAAGGGCTCGAATGCGACCTGTTGAATCCCGTACTACGATAATCGGCCGCAATCCTAGCTTTGAGGTTACAAAATTATCATTCTCCGGAATTTGGCTTTCGTGGGCGAGATAGACCCACACGCCCCCAAAAACCTTGGACATTTCTTCTTGAAATATTTCTTCCTCAGTATAGATCGTTTGATGCACACGGTCTTCGAAGATAAGTTCATTAAAATTAAAACGCGCAGAACCTGGTCTTTTTACACCACTGTTAAAGCTGTCATCCGGTGTCATGGCAAAACCCCTAAACTAACCGTAATTACTCTACGGCTAAAAGAAATCAAAATATTCATTTTGTTCCCAGTGCGAAATACCGTTCTCAGCGTCTTGATCGCCATTATCCTCAACATACGCTTTGAAGCGATTCAATTCGGCATGCTTTAGGCTTAGATAATAATCAACGTAGAGATCTCCAAAAGACTCACGGAAAACTTTACTGTTACTCAGGGCATCAAGCGCGTCATTTAAGGAAGTCGGGAGCATGGGGCGCTCGGCTTCATAAGGTGCATCGTCAGCGTCCCATGGTTGGGCTTGGCGTTCTATACCATCAAGCCCCCCGGCAATCTGTGATGCAATAAACAAATAAGGGTTGGCCGCTGGTTCGCCGAGCCGATTTTCAAAGCGTGTTGCTGGATCCTCCGATCCACCAAGAAGACGCAGCATCGTACCACGATGATCCCGTCCCCAGGTTGCGCGGTCAGGTGCAAGTGAGTTGGGTGAGAACCGCCGATAGCCATTAATAGTCGGCGTAGCAAACACCGATGAGGCGTTTGCATTTTCCAATAAGCCGGCCATGTAACTCTTTGCAAGAGAAGACAAAGTCTGCCCTTTTTCTTTAGTCATGCAAAGGTTGGTTCCCTTTTTTGCGTCGGTCAGTGACTGATGTAAGTGCCAGCCATTAGTGCAGTAACCTTCAATTGCGGGTTTGCACATAAAACTTGCGAGGTAGCCGTGTCGTCGACAAACCTGACGTGTTGCAGTTCGAAAAAGAAGAAAATCATCTGCCGCCCGCGCAGCGGGTTGCGCGTCGAATGTACATTCGACTTGGCCGGGCCCGTATTCATTTTCAATCGACCTAAGAGGAAGTTGCAGTTTTTGGTATGTTTCGGCTAACTCGCTCAGGATTGGTTGCATCATATCAAAATTAGATTCGAGGTGATAAGAGTACCCGGGTTCGACAGAGGATGTCGCAACCGGGCGACCACGAAGGCCGGGAACACCAGAATTTTCAGATGTGAGCTGCTCCTGCTCTATACGACGAAGGTACCATTCAACTTCGAGGCCTACGACGAGATTAATATTAATATCGCGAAATCGGTTGATTTGTCTGTTGAGCAAATGGCGGCTAGAAAAATGAAATGGTGTGCCATCATCAAAATATTCATTGCACAAGATCCACCCCAGTCCTGGCGCCCAAGGTAGTGTCCGAAAAGTTAAAGGGTCCGGAACTATGGTTAGGTTGGGTGAGCCGGTCATCTCCTCTAGGCCCATGCCGCCGCCATGGATAAAGGACTGGAATACACGGCCCCCTGTTGCGTCTAGGGTAAAGGTTGCAACATTAATGTTGTACCCTTCCGTTAATGAATTAAGAAAAACGGGTACTGAGACCTCTTTCGCCCGCGAACTACCATGGCTATCGGACCAGGCTAAACGTATCAGGCGGATATTTTCTGCCTTGAGTTGTTGTTCTAGATCGGTGGCTCGGGCTTTTTGTTCGTCATCCCACAGACCGTGTTGCTCGATGAAGCCGCAAACCATACGGGCGTTCCCATTATAAGACATGCTATTTGGCAGAGTAACGCGAATTTCACTCCTCAAACAGGGGCAATCGTTTTATCGCCCGTATTTGGCTAGTGAGTGCATCCAGCCGTGCATGCGTTTAGTCATGTTATTAATATCTGTGTCTGAGAACCAGTCCTTGGGATCAAATTTGTCTACCGGGTATTGGGGTCTGAGGAAGTCCTCCTCGTAACCGTAGGGCACAGATGCATCTATGCCCATACCTCCTTCAAACCGAGTATTGGAAGCCGTCCATTCTTTGTCACCCGCCGTCATCCGTTCGGCCGGCATAAAAGTCTGACCGCGGCCACCAGGCAGCGGGTTCAGGATATCTGTATGCGGGTTTACTCGGGTAGTTATACACCACATGACATCATCCATATCATAGATGTCAGTGTCTTCAGAACAGGCTATGGCAACACGCGCACCCTGCGACGTTGATAGCATCGCTGAAAGGAAGTTCCGTTGCCACCCTTCATCAATCTTGCTTCGTTTTTTTACCTGGATGATAGCCCCGCCCCAATCTGTCATGCAGTATGGGATATTTACATCGGTTACAATACCAGGTTGCATCCGCTGGCAAAGCTCATAAATCGCGGCTTCTCGGATAGTTGTATCAATATTATGTTCATCCATGGTATGAACACCGAGCGCGAAAATAATTGGTTTAGTTTCCAGAGCCCGCGTGGTGACGGCGGTACAATGGAAGGTTGGCGCCTTGTAGGCTTTACCCATATATCCGGACCATTCCGGATGAAAATGATGGCGCCCTTGCATACCCGATTCTTCGGCCTCTGCAGTCTCGAAACGACGATCACGAGGGTAAACATAACCTTCCAGGACTACCTCAGCATCGGCTAAAGCGAGAGCGTCGACCGTGCGGGCTTTTACCATCCTAACCGGAGACCCCTGCATAGCGCCCGCGACACCAATCTCGTCACACCCTTCTGGTAAAATTACATAATCAAATCCGGCACCAGCCATCATTGTGCATGACGGTGGGACACCGAAACAGACAGTTATCGGGACGGGTTCGTCAGATTTGTAATAGCGGCTAACGACCTGCCACATATGCGAGCCAGGAGAAATTTGGAACGTACCAATATTGCCCCAGCGGAAATTCATCCGGTTATAGCCAAGGTCGGTTCCACCTTTGAAATGCTCGCCGGTAACACAACGAATTCCTGAGCCAACAGTAAGTTCGGGCTCGAACTCCGTATGACGCACCGGCACAATATAATCATTAACGTCAACCGGGTCTTTGATTATTATCTCCTGAACTGGTGCATCTTTTTGTTCAATAATAACCGGTGGAATTGGATTACGCAGCGCGTCAGCAGTCATCTTGGTCCGGGTAACATTATCCGGCCAGCCAAAAAGTTTGTTGATGATGTTCTGATCGCTAAGAAGGTTGGTGACAACCCGGTTATTGGGTTTGCCTTTAACGTTATTAAATAGAATTGGACAACCGCCATCGAACCTCTTTTGGAGAGAAATGATTTCAAGATCAGGATCGACTTCCTTGTCAGTTACGACAAGATCTCCTTCCGTTTCGAGAAACTCTAAGGTGCCGCGAAGATCGCGTACTTTGTCCGATGGGGCGCCGGGGGCGGCGTCTTTACGTGCCGTGCTCATTGTCAGATCCAAGTTGGGTTAATTGAATGCGCCTGTCTAAGGGACCAACGCCAAAAAGGCAAGGCGGTGGGTGGACAGACCCGACTTGCTCCAGTATTTCAAGTGAATAGTTTTACGGAGGAAAAAGTGAAAAAAGACGTTAATGGCATCACAATTAACTACGAAATTTCTGGTACTGAGGGAAAGCCCTGGATCACTTTTGCGCATGCGTTGTGCAACAATCTTACNCTTTGGGATGATCAAGCCGAGTTATTGAAGAATGATTTCCAAATTCTGCGCTACGACCACCGCGGTCTTGGGCAATCTTCCGCTCCTGAAGGACCTTACACTTTTCCAATGATAATCGCTGATGCGTTANGTCTGATGGATCAAGTTGGTGTGGATAAGACCCACTGGTGTGGGCTCTCCATCGGCGGTATGATGGGGTATGGGCTCGCTCAGGATCATAGTGATCGGTTATTGAGCTTGATCGCTTGCGATTCTCGTCCGGATGCGCCGCCGGATTACCAAGATTATTTCCAGTACCGTATCGATGTGGCGGCTGAAAAAGGTATGGAAGGCCTTGTAGAATCAACAATCTCGCGTTGGTTTACTCCGGAATCTGTTTCGGCTGACATTCCAATACTTGATAAGGTAAGGACGATGATTCGTTCTACGGACCAAACAGGCCATGCTGGATGCTGCCAGGCACTCAAAACGTTAGCATTCGGGTCTCGNCTTGGAGAAATTTCGATACCCACGTTGATTATTGGCGGTGCAAANGATAAGGGCGCACCGCCAGCTNCATTAGCGGCAGCGGCAGCGGAGATTCCTGGGGCCAAACACGTAATTGTTCCGGCTGCAGGTCATATCTCGAACTTAGAGAATCCAACGGTTTTTAATAAGGAGCTTAAAAATTTTCTTAGCGAGATCTANGCGGCTGCAAGCGCCTTTTAGGGTGTAACTATTAAACTATTAGANTACTATAATTANNTCGCCTTGANAGGGNATCGATTAANCNGAAATCATAGACTNTNTATTCTAAAATGTTAACTATGACCAAACCCTGAAAGAGTAAATTATGCCTTCTTTTGATATTGTTTCTAGAATTGAAATGCCCGAGGTNGATAACGCAGTNCAAAGTGCAATGCGTGAAATTAATACCCGTTACGATTTTAAGGGNAGCTCTAGNTCTATNGAGCGTACCGATCAAGTTNTACAAATTTTGGCAGATGATGAATTGAAGTTGAAGCAGGTACAGGAACTTTTGCGTGGTCATATGGCGAAGCGAAAAGTTGANATAGGTGCCCTAGAATTTAATGCACCNGAAAAAGCTTTTNGCAANTCAATTCGTCAAAATGTTGTTGTAAAACAAGGTATCGAAAGTGAGCTGGCACGAAAAATCATCAAAATTATTAAGGCCGCAAAAATAAAAGTTCAAGTTTCTATACAGGGTGATGAACTAAGGGTAACGGGGAAGAAGAGGGATCATTTGCAGGAGACAATTACGTTGATTAAAAGCGCGAAGATTGAGCATCCATTACAATATGTAAATTTCCGCGACTGATTGCGACTAAATCTCAAAATAACTTCACNAAATATCTGTTGNNGNGANGTTTNTCTTNTAANNTAAGNCAGTTATNTTAAATNTTTTAGAATTGTGTNGGAGCTTCAGGTTCACTNACAGTATAACGCCGCAGCATGCGTTGTTCATCGGGTGGAAAGTCAGTGCGNGCATGGTTGGTGCAGCGATTNTCCCAAATAATCAAATCATCTACCTTCCATTTGTGGCTGTATACAAACTCGGGTTTCTCTGAGTGATCGAAAAGTTCTAAAAGGAGTTCTTCGCCTTCGGAAGGGTCTATATCAATGATATCCTGCGTCATTAGACGGCTGAGATATAACGTNTTACGACCGCTGTCAGGATGGGTTTTTACTAGCTTATGATGNGCNCGTGGCAAGACGGGGTCGGCCGCGATGGTGTCCGCCCTATCGACTGCCTCATAATCATAAACGATGCGGGTAACCAAATTCTCTATTTTGTTTTTGGTGTTTTGCGGNAGTGCGTCATAAGCAGCATAAAGGTTCGAAAACAGCGTATTGCCGCCACGTGATGGTATCTTTATGGCATACAGGGTCGTTGCTCTATAGGGGCTCTCACGGTGGGCGCCGTCTGAATGAAACATCATCTCCCCATCCGGTAAAACGCCGATAAGCTCGCCATTCTNGCGGATATTACTCACAAACATCATGCCGCGTTCGCCGGTGCGACGTTGCTTCTTGTCGCGCCTTTTGACACGGTCTCCTCCATCACCGCGACCAAATAAATTAGCAAAACGCAGTTGNTCTTTTGCAGTTAATTCCTGACCAGGGAAACATAATACCGAATGATTTATAAAGGCCTGGTAAAGTAGCTCCTNATTAGCTAAATCCACTGGGTTTCTCAGGTCAATTCCTTGGATAGANGCGCCCAACACCGGCGATAAAGGTTCAATATTGATAGCTGTGGCCATGCCGCTTTCCATACCTTCTCAATTTCCTAATGGTGCGTCTGGATCGCTGACGGTATAGCGCCTTAAAAGCCTCTGTTCGTCACTCGGAAAGTCTGTGCGCGCGTGATTTGTTGAACGGTTGTCCCATATTACTAAGTCTCCGGGCGTCCATTTATGGCTGTAAACAAATTCTGGNTTTTCCGCGTGATCGAATAGTTTGGCCAGTAACATTTCACTCTCGTNGTGATCCATATCGAGTATCATCTCGGTCATTAATCGGCTTAAATATAACGATTTTCGTCCAGTAACTGGATGGACTTTAATTAACTTGTGTTGTGCGCGAGGTAACTCTGGGTCGGAACCTATAGTGCTACGATCTTGAGCGGAATAATCGTATACAGTTTGTGTCGTTAAATTTTTAATCTGGTCTTTTATTTCTGGGGAAAGCATATCGTATGCAACTTGGAGATTTGCAAAAAGTGTATTGCCACCATGTGAGGGTATCTTAATCCCATAAAGGGTTGTCGCTCGATACGGGTAGTCACGGTGGGCGCCATCTGAGTGAAATTGCATCTCTCCATCTGGTAAGGACCCTATTGGGACGCCGTTCTCGCGTATGTTTGTAACAAACATTACGCCTCTTTTTGCCGAACTTTTGAGATTTCCAGTTGACCGTTCTCTTGGTCCGCTATCGGCCCTCCCAAAAATATTAGCAAAGCGAGATTGATCTTCCGCCGAAATTTCTTGTTTAGGAAAACATAAAACACATTTTTCTGCTAATAGCCGTTGCAATGCCGCTTTGGTCTCATCATTCAGAGTTTCCCGTAGATCTATGCCGTTTACCCTTGATCCGATTACTTCAGAGAGAGGTTCTGTGTCGATCGTTACGTTCATTAATAATTTCCTACTTAAAGTCTTCCGCCTACGTTAACGGATTTTTCCTTCAGATTGAACCGATTGGTCGGTATGGCGTCGAGATCGGTACCGGTTACGCGAACAAACCGTGCTCCATCTGGAAAATGTATTGAATGAATATCACCAATTTCAAACGTTCCTGCCTGACCTGGAGTCAGGCGGAATGTTTCTGCTTCATCGAGGTCTGCAAACCCTTCTTGGGCCCCGTCATCCTTGCGTTTCCATAATGTCATATCTGTCCATTCAGCTGCCTGACCGTATACGGCCCAGCTTCGCCCGTGGTCGTGTGGAGGACCTTTTTTGCCTTCCTCATAGACATGGACTAAAACGTTAAAGTCGGTTTCCGCGTCACGATAGATTGTTCGAATACCTGGCTTGGCATCGGGGCCGCATTCGGCCGCAACAAACTCTGGATCGCTTAACAAGTTTTCCAGGTTTTTTTGAACGATCTGACGACCTTCTGGGCCGTTAAAAGTACTCAGCGCCTCATTACAGTCCTGACAAAACTTTTCAAAAGCAGCTACCATTATGTTTTCTCCAAATAGAAAGTTCTCGCAGCGAATTTACCCGCCTTGGATTGTATAGGAAAGAGGCTCGGTAACCCTACCGCCAAAAGTCTACGAATGATATGAATTAGAAATAAATGGGAGGAGTTTAATGTTTATAAATGGTGAGTGGTGCCAGGCCGAAAGTGGCAAAAAATTTGGAGTAATCAATCCTGCGACTGGTGAAGGTATTGGGGATGTGGCTGATGGAGGTCAAGTGGAGGCGGAGCGCGCCATACAAGCAGCGCATAGCGCCTTTGGCGATTGGTCGTCTATGACTGCCTATGAGCGCTCAGAAATCCTCTATAAGGCATATAAATTGATGAGCACGCGACGTGAAGAAATTGCGCGGACTATGACTGTCGAGCAGGGTAAGCCTTTGCGCGCTGCGATGAATGAAGTTAAGTACGGAGCAGATTTTTTGCTTTGGTATGCCGAAGAAGCTAAGCGGGTCTACGGTGAAACTATTCCTGCACCCCGCGGTGATCAACGCTTTATTGTGTTGCATCAACCGATCGGCGTGGTAGCAGCGATAACGCCTTGGAATTACCCCGCCTCGATGATTACGCGCAAGGTTGCGCCTGCATTGGCCGCTGGTTGCACGATTGTCCTAAAGCCGGCAGAGGCGACACCGCTTTGTGCTATGGAGATCTTTAAAATTCTTGAAGAGGCTGGGGTCCCAAAGGGCGTGGCTAACCTTGTGACCGGCTCTGACCCAAAACCGATTGGTGAAGAATTTGTTACAAACCCATTGGTGAGCAAGATTACCTTCACAGGCTCAACGGAGACAGGGAAATTACTCGCGCGGGGCGCCGCGGATCAGATGAAGCGTGTTTCTTTAGAGTTGGGCGGTCACGCACCATTTTTAGTGCTTAAGGACGCTGACCCTGTTTTTGCCGCTAAGGGCGCTGTGCTGGTTAAGTATCTTAATACCGGTCAGGCCTGTATTTGTCCTAATCGCCTATTTGTTCACAAATCGGGGGTTGAGGCATTTACTAAAGAGTTTGTCTCTAGAGTCATAAAAATGCGAGCTGGAAACGGATTGGAGCAAGGCATTAATATTGGGCCACTGGTCAGTGAAAAGGCTATTGAAAAGGTTGAGCGTCAGGTTGAAGACGCAACATCAAAAGGAGCAGAACTGCTTTGTGGCGGCCATAGGTTGATGGATGACGGGTTGGACCGCGGCTATTATTACGCCCCGACCGTTCTCAGTAACGTCACGTCGGACATGTTAATCTATCGAGAGGAAACATTTGGACCAGTAGCACCAATTATCGCTTTTGATGATGATGATGACGTTCTGGAGATGGCAAACGATACTCATTATGGGCTCGCAGCTTATATTTATACCCAAAACCTCTCCGCGGCGATGCGCACATTCGAGGGGTTGCGGTTCGGGATTATTGGGATCAATGACATAAACCCAACAGGGGCAGCGGCCCCCTTTGGTGGGCAGAAAGAGTCAGGCCTGGGCCGGGAGGGCGGCCATGAGGGAATTTTCGAGTATCTAGAGACTAAACTGGGTGGTTTTTCTGTTTAGAAGGGGAGGTATTGATGCCTGACAAAGAGAACCTGCTTGAGTTATTTCGGAAGATGATTCTTATTCGCCGGTTTGAAGAAACGGTTTATGAGTTTCATCAGCAGAAACTTTTTGGCGGCCATTATCACTTATATATCGGTCAGGAGGCCACCGGGGCGGGGGTGATGGCATCACTCGTTGATGATGATCGTATTTTTTCTACTCATCGTAACCACGGGCATCTGATCGCCCGTGGAATTAATCCTAAAAATGCACTTGCTGAAATTCTAAACCGGGCCGGCGGCACCAATGGCGGACGAGGCGGTACATTTCATCTCGCCGATGCATCAGCTGGGATGCCGCACACTTCTGCACTAGTCGGCGGGTCCGTTCCCTTGGCTGCGGGGGCTGGTTTTGCGGCCAAGCTAAGAAAATCTGGAGGTATCGGCGTCTCAATGTTTGGGGATGGATGTTTCGAAGAAGGTGTGGTTTTTGAAACCCTCAACCTCGCCCGTATGTGGGACTTACCGGTGATTTTCGTTTGCGAGAATAATACTCCTGGAGCCATTCTAAAGTCTGATGGAGGTAATAACACATCTAATTTACCGGAAGGCCGCGTTATCCAAATTCCAAAAGCTCTAGGCATGGAATGCCATGAAGTCGATGGCGGTGATGCTAAAGCAGTTAATACTTTGTTCGCTGACTGCGCTTCGCGTGTCCGAGAGACTAATCAACCGATTTTTATTGAGGCCCTAACAGAAAGGTGGCCTGGAAATTATTTTTCATTTCCTAGCATGGTCACTGGGATAACAAAAGTTTCGATGGCGTGGGATACTGGTTCAATAAGAGGTGAATATGAAGACTGGTTTCGAAATCATGACCCTGTTTTGAGACTTGCCCGCCACTTAATTGTATCGGGTATAGCGACGTTTGGTGATATTGCCGGAATTGACGTCGAGACAACAGAAATAATTGCTGACGCGCGGGATTTCGCATTGAGTTCTCCGTTACCTGATTCGGGTAGCGTTTATGCTCACGTCACTGCAGGAGGGTCCTAATCATGCCTATTTTGACCCATGCCGAAGCTCTGGTCGAAGCAATTCGAGAATGTATGGATGAAGACGACAATGTTGCGCTGATTTGGGGATCTTTGATGGGTGTGGGTGGTAATAACCATCACGTCCAGCAAATTCAAACGAATTTCGCCGACCGTATTTTTCATCCACCTATTTCAGAAGCAGCTATGGCTGCGGTCGCCACTGGTGCGGCTATGGATGGAGTACGCACTATTTTCCCAATGGGAACAGCTAGTTTCATGTTTCGAGCGTGGGATCAGATCATCCACGAGGCGGGGGCGGCCCATTATATGTCTAATGGCACCGTATCAGTCCCCGTAGTATTTCACGTTGTGCACGGTTTACGAGGGGGTGGTTCGGCGCAACACAGCCAAAGCCCTCAATCGATGTTATGGAATTCACCTGGGATCGAAATCGCGATGCCGTCATGTCCGGCAGACGCAAAAGGGTTGATGCGCACCGCGATCAAAAGTAACAATCCAACCGTTTTTATTGACCATCAGAAGCTCAACAAGCGAACCGGTGAGGTTCCGATTGGCCCGCACGATATTCCATTTGGTGTCGCTGACGTAAAACGCGAGGGCGCAGATGTTACAATTGTTGGCGCTTCCCTGCAGGTCGTACACGCGTTGGCGGCGGCAAAGGATTTAGCTGCTGATGGCATTGAGGCGGAAGTAGTTGATATTCGGTCATTGGTTCCGCTGGATGAAGATGAGATCCTTAAATCAGTTGCAAAGACTGGGCGACTACTTGTTATTGATGAAGCGCCGCCGCATTGTTCAGTTGCATCTGAGATAATCTCTATGGTTGCTAAAAAAGGTTTGGATCTGCTCAAGGTGCCACCGGTAGGCCTCAATAGGCTGCCGGTTCATGTGCCAGCAAACGTGGCGCTTGAGGACTTCATCGGCCCCAATGTTAATCGAATTGTTGAAGCAGGAAAACAGCTCTGCAATTAGATTAAACTTTATTGGGTTGGGCTCAAGTAAGAGACGTGTCAATTCATAACAAAAGCAACGCGGCCAATTGATTTACGGGATAATGTCAATGCCATGGCTTGCTTAAAGTTATCTAGCGGAAATGTAGCAAACACCTGAGGTCTGATTTTCTCTGCAGAACCCCACCGTTTGAACGCCGTCATGAGATTGCGAACGCGGTCCTCCATCTCATACCGCACATCATTTGGGCTCCAACCATAATAGGTGCCCATATTTAATCCACAAACGGTAACATTTTTAACAAGGACAATATTACTTGCAATCTGCGCAGCACTGCCCGATGTGAACCCAATCGGGCAGATACGGCCCTCCATTGAAATGCATCGGAGAGACTGAACAAAAATGTCGCCACCGACGGGGTCGAGGATTGCATTTGCGCCACTACCGTTAGTGAGATCGTTTACCTCATCTCGGAAGTTTCCGTCTGAATAATCAATGACATGATCTGCACCTTGTTTGAGAGCGGCATTGCGTTTTTCTTCGGTGCTGGCGGTTGCAATTACCTTGGCGCCAATAATTTTTGCTATATCGATAGCAGCTAAGCCGATAGCACCTGCCGCACCGTGAATTAACAATGTTTGTCCATCTTGCAAGTCGAGCAAGTGCGGCCACGTCAAGGCAGCCGCGCTTGTCGCATAGGAATTAAAATTTGTTGCTTGGGTGAACGTTATATTGTCGGGAATGGGGTATGTGTTGACTTCCCAAGCTATAGCCTCTTCCGCATACGCTCCCCAATCCAGGGCGGCACAGACACGGTCACCGGGTTTAAAACGTGTGACCTCGGCACCACATTCGATTATTAAGCCAGAGCATTCGGTGCCCGGGGTAAACGGCAGTGGGGGTTTGCGCTGATATTTGCCAGCGACGACTAGGTTAGCAGCAAAACTGACACCCGCCGCCTGCACTCTAATCCTAACTTGTTTGGGTTCAAGGACTGGTAGAACTATTTTCTCAACAGTCAGTTTGTCAAAATCACAGTACTCCTTGACCCAAAGCCCCCGAATTCCACTCACGCGTGTTCCTGATTCCACATTTCTTGGAGATCTGGTCTTCGTACCTTTCCACGATCGTTTTTCGGTAGTGCGTCAATAAAGTGGAACTTTTTTGGTAGCCGGTAGTCGGCAAGAGTCTCGGCACAATGCGTGTTAATTTCTTCTTGAGTTAGGGTTTGTCCCTCTCGAACAACGACATATGCTACGATTTCTTCCCCATAGATGGCATCTGGGACCCCGACAGCTGCAGCTTCATATACTTTAGGGTGCTGCATCATCACATTGTCAACTTCCACCGGCGAAATATTCACACCGCCGCGAATAATCAAATCTTTGAGACGCCCTGTGACCGTAATAAAACCGTCACTATCCATAACGGCGAGATCTCCCAGTCTGACACGTTTGCCGTCCAAATTTTCCCAAAATCCTTCCGCAGTCATAGAGGCCTTAGCGCATTGAGGGCCACCTAGCGTTACTTCGCCTTCTTCACCCTGATTTACTGCATTGCCGTCCTCATCAACCAGCAGAAATTCCTGATGTTTTGCTGGAGGGCCAACAGTTCCATATTTCTTGGCGTAATGACGGTTGCCACACACCCAGCCGCCTTCAGAGCAGCCAAAAAATTGTAATAAGTTAATACCGTATGTTTCTTCAAATTGCTTCCAGCGATCTGGATTTAGCGGCGCAGTTGAAGAGCTCATCAAGCGAAGGCTTGGGACATCTTTTGATGTGACACCGGTTGGTCGGTCGAGAAGCATATTGATAACCGTGGGGATACCGGCGGAAAAGGTAATTTCGTGATTTTTAATCCATTCAAAGAAGTTACTATGCGAAAAACGTCGTGCGATATGCAGCGTGCACCCAGTTGCTAGCCAGGGCATTAGTGAGAGGCCCTGTGGTGAATTCCAGCCAAAAGAACGGAATTCAAGAGTTTTATCCTGATCGGTCAATCCAATCTGATCAATTGTTGACATGCCAAATGACCAATGCGCCAAATGATCTATTAAAAAATTCTTGGGTTTGTCAGTCGTACCAGAAGTGCAGAAAATTGTAGCATCATCTGTTTCGGCGTAGTGACGACCAAGTTCCGGCGAGGCCGGTATTGCTGCTATCTGAGTGAATGCCTCATCGCTTTCGACATTGCCTGATAGATTGTTGGCCCATCCATTGAATTTAATACTTTCGATGTCAACACCATCGGTCATTTGGTTGATGTCGAGATCTGCATCATAGAGTGCGATCTTACACTCAAGGTTGCCAAGAATTTCCGCAACGTAAGCGATATTCATCTCTACATTTGTCGGACAGCAAACCGCACCAGCACGCCAGATGCCCATCCATAAGATTAGCTTTTCAAGTCTTTCCTCGGTTAAAAGCGCAACCCGGTCACCCTTTTTAATACCCTTACCCACCAACCAATTGGCAATCTTATTTGACCAGTCATGCAGTTGGCCAAAGGTTATGGAAGTGTCCTGAGTGACGTCGACTAAGGCGACCTTTTCGGCATCTCGTTCTTTATATTTTGCGAAAAGATCGCCAACGTGTGCAAAGGGGACATCGTATTCATGTTTTCCCCCGGGTGGGGTGCCACCTGCTTTGGGCGCCATAATCTCTAACTCCTTGTTCTGAAGCCGCGGATATTGCGTTGATGGGTGCGCGCCGTCAAGAAGAGCTCCTGTATTTGATCGTATTTTCTTGACTATGGGATAGAAAAATCAAGAACATGTCGAGAGGGTGATGGGGACATTATGATGGCGATTGAAATAGAAAATCGAAAAAAACTCGAAAACTTGGTGTTAGGTTTCACTGAGGCTTTTAATAACGAAGATCTCAATGAGGTTATGTCATACTTCGGCGAGGGCGCGATTTATGAAGAATTTAATGGTATTCGTAACGAAGGGCTGGCTGAAATTCGGAATGCGTTTAAGCCCCAGTTTTCAGGGGCATTTGGTAAAATGAGGTTTTATACTGAAGATATGTTCGTCGATGTCAGAGCCGGGAAGGCGATGATCCGTTGGGTTCTAACTCTCGAAGAAGAACGCCGCGCGGGTGCTTACCGGGGTCTTGATTTACTATATTTCTGTGACAACAAATTGGTCGAGAAACACACATATTGTAAAGCGAAGGTGCCTTTTATCCAAAATAAAACGCAGATGTTAGAAGAAAATAAATGGCCGATCTAAGCCTCTCCATATCCGCCTCCGCCGGGTGTTTCGATGACCATCACATCATTTGCCTCAACTTCTGTAGAGTCTGTACCCCGGAGTACATTTTTTGAGCCGTCGGTGCGGAGTACATAGTTATTGCCGATCTTGCCCGGTTCACCGCCAGCCATTCCGTATGGAGGGATCTCACGGTGGCCTGACAAGATAGAGGCTGTCATTGCTTCCATGAATTTAACTTTGCGAATAACACCGTCGCCGCCCCTGAATTTTCCTGCCCCACCGGATCCACGTCGCAGTGAAAAACTTTCTAATAGGACCGGAAAACGCCATTCCAAAATTTCTGGGTCGGTTAGTCTCGTATTTGTCATGTTGGTATGCACGCCGTCAGCGCCTTTATAATCGGGCCCAGCGCCACCTCCGCCACAAATCGTTTCATAATATTGGTGTTTGTCATTTCCAAAGGTGAAGTTATTCATCGTTCCCTGTGCAGCCCCCATGATACCAAGAGCACCAAATAGCGCATCGGTGATGGCTTGAGAGGTCTCGACATTGCCCGCGACGACTGCCGCCGGATATACTGGGTTCAACATACAGCCTTCCGGGATCACGATATCTAATGGTTTTAGACATCCCGCATTCAGTGGAATATCGTCATCAACCAATGTTCGAAAAACATAGAGTGTCGCCGCAACACAGATAGCTGAGGGGGCGTTAAAATTGTTATCTTGTTGATCGGAGGTTCCAGTAAAATCTAGTTTTGCGGTGCGCACCTTTTTATCGACAGTGATCGAGACTTTTATTGTGGCGCCAATATCCATCTCATATTCGAATGAGCCATCATAAAGACTATCGATGACCCGCCGGACGGTTTCCTCGGCGTTGTCTTGTACGTGCTGCATATAGGCGGTAACGACATCAAGCCCGAAGTGCTCAACCATGTTGTGCAATTCCTGCACACCTTTTTCATTAGCAGCGATCTGTGCTTTTAAGTCGCCGAGATTATGATGAAAATTTCGAGTTGGGTACTTGTTGCTTGTGAATAAGGTCTCTGTCTCAGCCTCTAAGATTGTCCCTTCGGCAACTAGCTGAACATCGTCAAGTAGAACTCCTTCCTCTTCAATATGCTTCGAATAAGGTGGTACCGAGCCAGGCGTAATGCCGCCGATTTCGGCATGATGGCCGCGTGAAGCAACATAAAATAATACGCCATCGACACCTTCCTCAAAGACCGGCGTGATTACCGTGACATCCGGTAGATGGGTGCCCCCGTTATAAGGCGTATTAAGCATGTAAACGTCGCCTGGCTTCATCGTTCCCTTACGCTGGCGGGCGACCGTCTTAACGCTCTCGCTCATTGAGCCAAGGTGGACTGGAATGTGTGGTGCGTTAGCGACTAAGTCTCCTGCTGTATCAAAAATAGCACAGGAGAAATCCAGACGTTCTTTGATGTTCACCGAATAGGAGGTGTTTTGCAGTACGCCGCCCATCTGTTCAGCAATTGACATAAAGAGATTGTTAAAGACTTCGAGCATCACCGGGTCGGCTTGTGTGCCGATGGCGACTCGCTTTGGAAGGGCAATTACCCGCGTAATAACAACATGATTGTGCTTGGTGATCTCCGCCTGCCAGCCGGGTTCAATGACGGTCGTTGCGTTGGCCTCTTTGAGGATAGCAGGTCCATCAATCTTACATCCGGGCAGAAGGGCTTCTCGGTCGTAGACCGGTGTGTCGTGTGCTGTATTCGAAGAGTACATCGAAACGCTTGCTAACGGCGCTGGTATAGCTGCGTTTTTATCAACCAGAACAGTCGGATCTTCTAGAACTTCGCCTTCGCCGACTACCTCGAGTGATAGTGCTTCGACGATTTGTCCTTTTTCCGGGGAGATAAATCCAAATTGTTGACGGTGAGCTTCTTCGAAGGATTGGATAATTTCTTCGCGCGTGCCGAAATCAATAACCAGCGCTGTATCGGTCCCCTCATAACGTAAATGTGCCTTAGCTATAGCCGTAATACGCGAGGTTTCTACACCCTGTTTCATCATCTCGGCGCGTCCATCTTCCTCCATTTCCTTTAGAACCTCGTTGAGTGAGACAATCAATGCGTCATCCATCTTGGCTTCGATGGCTCTCTCGCGCATGACGCGTTGGTCAGCAAGACCCATGCCATATGCTGAAAGGACGCCGGCAAAGGGATGAACAAATACTCGTTTCATGCCGAGCGAATCGGCCACGAGGCAGGCATGTTGCCCGCCCGCGCCGCCAAAGCAGTTTAGTGTGTATTCGGTAACATCATATCCGCGCTGAACCGAAATTTGTTTGATAGCATTTGCCATATTCTCTACAGCAATTTTAAGAAATCCATTCGCGACCTCGAAAGGACTCCGTTTATCACCAGTTGACTTCTCAATTTCTGCAGACAGGTCTGCGAACTTTTGAAAGACAATTTGTGAATCCAAAGGTTGGTTACCGTCTGGTCCAAAGACCTTTGGAAAGAACTCTGGATTTATCTTGCCCACCATTACGTTAGCATCTGTGACACAGAGTGGCCCGCCGCGGCGGTAACAGGCTGGCCCTGGGTTTGCGCCGGCTGAATCCGGACCAACGCGATAGCGCGAACCATCAAAATGTAAAATTGAACCCCCACCTGCGGCAACCGTATGAATATGCATCATAGGCGCTCGCATACGAACGCCGGCGACCAAAGTCTCAAATGCACGTTCATATTCACCATTGTAATGGGCAACATCAGTGGATGTACCCCCCATGTCGAAGCCGATTAGCTTTGTATAGCCCGCCATAGCAGCGGTCCGAGCTGCACCAACTATACCTCCAGCAGGACCAGAAAGGATTGAGTCTTTTCCTTGGAAAAACTGCGCGTCTGCAAGTCCACCGTTCGATTGCATGAACATCAGGCGGACGTCACCAAGTGAGGATGCAACCTGATCCACATAGCGTCGGAGGATTGGAGAGACATATGCATCTACGACAGTCGTGTCGCCGCGGCCTACTAATTTCATAAGAGGGCTAACTTCATGGCTCACCGAGACTTGGGTGTATCCAACATCCCGTGCGATTCCAGCTACAGTTTTTTCATGATCGTGATACCGGTATCCATGCATAAAGCATATTGCGACCGAACGAATCCCATTATCATAAGCTGCCTGTAGCGCCCTACGGGCACCCACAATATCAACAGGTTCGAGTTCTTCCCCTTGAGCATTATAGCGTTCTTCTATCTCAATAACCTTCTCATATAGTAATTCTGGCAGTTCTATTTTTCGGGCAAAAATTTTAGGACGGTTTTGATAGCCGATCCGCAATTGGTCTGCGAATCCTTTTGTGATAACGAGCAGTGTGCGGTCACCCTTCCGTTCCAGAAGAGCATTGGTAGCTACTGTTGTCCCCATTTTAACTGCATCGATTAAATTACTAGGTATCGGAATGTCCTGATCGATATTCAACTGGTCACGAATACCCTGGATAGCGGCATCGCGGTAGCGTTCAGGGTTTTCTGACAAGAGCTTATAGGCATGCAGAGAGCCATCGGGATGTCTGGCAACTAAATCAGTAAACGTGCCTCCACGGTCTATCCAGAACTGCCAGCCATTTGCATTACCTATCATAAAGGGCTCCTATGAAAAAATAGAGCGCTGTTTTTAGCGTATCACTGCCAGCCGTCAATGACTTCAGCAGTCTTTCGGGGTTTGTACGATAGGAAAAATTTAGCGTCGACGTTTTTTATTTGGTCTCCCGCTACTTAGTCTCCGAGCATCTTAGCCTTTTGACGGGATATAATTTGTTGAGCTGAGGCAAAGGAAAAGGCAAAGTAAGAAATGCCTTAATATTTCCCTATGGACAGACCTTTGAGATACATTACCGTTTAATAGGAAATGTCTTATGCTGCGATTAATATGAAATCATGTCACGCTCTGGAGCATGTTACCGCTATCGTAAGAAATTCGGGTACGTCTTTTTATTGGGCGATGCGAATTTTGCCGGCCCAAAAACGAAATGCAATTTATGCGGTATACGCTTTTTGCCGTGAAGTTGATGACATTGCCGATAACCCAGGAACCGAACAGGAGAAGCTCCAAAAACTAGAGGATTGGCGAGCAGAAATTGAAAGGCTTTTCTCTGGCAAACCACAATTATCTACATCGATTGCATTAATGGACCCCATTAAACAATTTAGTTTGTGCAAAAAGTCGTTTCTTGCTGTCATCGAGGGTGTGGAAAATGATGCTTTGGCAAGCGTTCGCATGCCCACTTTTTTAGCTCTAGAAAAATACTGTGATCATGTTGCTTGCGCGGTTGGTCGTCTCTCTAACCAGATATTTGGTATTGATAAAGCTGTTGGGGAGCCGGTAGCAGAAGCGCTGGGGCAGGCCCTTCAGCTTACTAATATTTTACGAGATCTTTATGAGGATGCTAAAATCGATCGCCTTTACGTCCCTACGGAAATGCTATCTGAGTACAACATTCCTTCAGTTGATGCACGTTTGGCAATTACTCACCCTAGTTTCCCAAAGGTTTGTGATGAGCTCGCCAGTATTGCGCGTATACGCTATCAAGATGCCGAACAGGCACTTGATCAATGTGATCGAAAAACCATGTTACCAGCAATCATGATGATGCAGAATTATCAACTTATTTTTAATAAACTATTAAAACGAGGCTGGACCAGACTCAAAAAACCAGTTTCTTTGCACAAAGGACAAAAACTTTGGCTTTTAATGCGTTATATGCGCATATACTTGCCTGTTGGACTCTAAATGACATTGATTCGTTATTTCGAAAGACTTCTGGTTCTATTTTCAGATATAATAGGTAATTCAGGCTGTTGCACAAAAGTTATGGCTTTTTTATACAAACCGGACGCGTAAGTTAGGAACCTATTTGTTTATGACTTTTGACTATCACAACAAAATTAAAATTATAGGGCTAACATTGTGAAAATGCTTAATCAAGCGATTAGCTCCATGGCTATAACTTTTATTATAACTGCTCTTTTATCTGCATCGTCCCTCGCGGCGGTAAAAGATGCGCAAACGCTTATTGATTTTGCCCCGCATGTCCACGAAGGATCAAAAGAAAGTCGCCCCATTCTTTTTCAGGTTGCAGAAAAAAAACATAATAAAAAAGCATATCAAACGTCCAGAGCAGGAGACACTGCTGGAACGTCTAACGATGTTAATGATCCGTTAGAGCCGATCAACCGAGTTACTTTTCAGTTTAATGAGATTGTTCATGCAATAATACTTAGACCCTTAGCAGAATTATATCAGCTAATTTTGCCTGATGAAGGCAGAATTGCAGTTCGTAACTTTTTAAAGAATTTGCGGTCTCCGGTTATTTTAGCAAACGATTTGTTGCAGGGAGAGACCGATCGGGCCTGGACGACCACTCAGCGTATGGCAATCAATACGACTTTGGGTCTCGGCGGTTTATTAGACGTTGCTGATAAATGGGGATTAAAATCCCATTCAGAAGACTTGGGTCAGACACTTGCAGTTTGGGGCATACAAGACGGATTTTATTTGGTGCTGCCTATTTTTGGTCCATCCAATCCGCGTGATGCAGTTGGTAAATTCGTGACCTCCTATATCGATCCCGTTTCTTATTGGTTAGATAATACTCATCGCGATGATTGGTCTATGGCTCGCACAGTCGTCGGGGCCATTGATGATTTTGCAGGTGTTATGAATGACCTGCAAAAACTTAAAGAAACATCCGTCGATTATTATGCAGCTCTCCGCAGCATTTCGCGCCAAAAACGAAACACTGAAATTCGTAACGGAGAACTCGGTGATGCACCAATTTTTGATTTAAAATATGACTTTGATGCTGATTTGACATTCCAATAGAATTTAAGATAGCGGTGTAAGTTGCAGAATGCATTTATAGGCACTCCGTTTATTTGACTTTTCTGAGGATGTTACGACATTGTTCCTATATATAAGGCTAAGGGTGAGTGATTAATATGTTTATCCAAACGGCGGTGACAGATAATCCTAATATCATGACATTCCTGCCAGGGCAGGAGGTCTATAATGGGGGGGCAGTTACTTTTAAAAAAGCTGACGATAAAGGCCTATCGCCTTTGGCAACACGCCTATTTGAGATCTCTGAAATTCTCGCGGTAGAAATTGGCAATGACTATCTTTCAGTTACAAAATCTGAAGGTGCCGATTGGTTGCATCTCAAGCCGGTTGTTTTAGGTGCGGTTATGGATCATTTCGTGAGGGGGGATATTGCGGTAAAACAACAAAATGATGAAAAGCCATGTGCAGCGGAAGGTTTAGAGCTCGACGATAGTAATCCCGTTGTCGGTGAGCTTAACGAATTAATCGAAACCCGAATCCGTCCAGCGGCAACCCAAGGTGGGGGCGACATTGTGCTTCGGGGTTACAAAGAGGGCGTTGTTTATATCGAGTTTGTTGGAGCTTCAGCTCAGATGCAAAACGGTGTAGAGAATATGCTGCGTCATTATATTCCAGAAGTTGAACGCGTTGCAGATTGGCGCGATGCTATTCCCAAACCAGGAATGGATACCGATGAAGCTAGGGCTATTCAGGAAGTATTAGAAACTAGAATTAATCCCTCAGTAGCGGGTCATGGCGGTCATATATCGCTGATTGATGTTGATGATGCCCGCGCCTATATCCGAATGGAGGGGGGTTGTCAGGGGTGTGGTATGGCTAATGTCACTTTAAAAGAGGGTGTCGTAGTTGAAATCCAGAAGGTTGTTCCAACAATCAAAGAAGTGCTGGATGTCACAGACCATGCAGGAGGCAGTAATCCCTACTTTCAGGGTTAATTAGGTTATCGGTTCAGGTGACAGCTTTCTTTTCTGCTACAAGTCGAGCAACAGGTTTGTCGTCAATAGGCCAATGCAATAGCGCAGCTACAAACCCAGAAACAATAATCATATACCACGCGTAATCGTAACTGCCTGTCTGAGTTCGGATAATACCGCCAAGCCAAACACTCGTGAAGCTTCCAAGTTGATGGCTTAGAAACACTAAGCCGTAGAGTGTTGCCAAGTAGCGGGGCCCAAAAACCTGGGCAACAATTCCGGATGTTAGTGGCACTGTGGCAAGCCAAAGGAAGCCGACGGTGCAAGCAAAAACAATGACGGAGATTTTGCTTACTGGTACTATAAAAAATATTAGAAAGATGACTGAGCGCGCCATATAGAGGTTGGCAAGAATATATTTTTTTCTCAGTTTGTCACCAATATAGCCAGCAGTTTGTGTCCCAAACATATTGAAAAGGCCGATCAACGCTATAGCTGTAGCAGCCATTGCACCGCCAACGACAGTGCCGCTGAGATAGTTTTCCAGATGATTATTGATGAACTGTACTTGGAATCCACATACATAAAATCCAATAACCAATAGCCAGAAACCACGGTGCCGGCTCGCCTCTTTAATCGCTTCGCGCAGGCTCTGTTTGCTTTTTTTGTTTAGGGTGGTACTTGCTGCGTGCGAAATACATAGGCTAAGAGGAATAACCATCAGCGCCATAGTTGCCAAAACTATTGTGGCAAACACCCATCCGGCCTCACCAATCATATAGTTGCTTAGGGGTACGATAAGCATCTGTCCGGCAGTACCTCCAGAGACAACGACAGCTAGCCAGAATGTCCGTTTTTCTTCGGGTGCTACCCTTCCAACAATGGACAAGAGCATCGGGAGAGCTATTCCGCTTGAGCCAATTCCCATCAAAAATCCGATACTGATCACAAGTCCCGCTTCAGTAGTGGCTTGTGACATCATAAAAAGGCCAAATGCATATATAATTCCCGAAGCCATTAAAACTTTAATAGGTCCCCAACGATCCGCAATCGCACCAACGAACGGAGCGGCACAACCATAAATTAGAACCTGGATAGCTGTAGCGAATGACATTGGTTCAAAGTTTTGTACTAAAACCCCTTGAGCATTAGTAGTCATAAAATTAAGGGATTCTGTGATAGGGCGCAGAAACATCCCGAGACTTTGGCGGCCGCCATAGGCGAATAATACAATCCCGACTGCTGAAATCAGCACAAAGTGAGGGCTTCGCCAAAACGCTTTATTCATCGATTCCTCTCTGGAATATACCCTAGAAGTTTACGCTGCTTGCGGGAGTCTTTCTACAGGGCGTTCATTGATTGGCAGGTGAAATAATGCGGCTAGCATCCCGCCGAAAATAATTATCCACCACCATTGATCGTAAGACCCTGTGGCATCTCGGACTATCCCACCCATCCAGGTGCTTAAAAATCCCCCAACCTGGTGACTTAGGAACGCGATAGCATATAGGGTAGCCATATACCGAGGACCAAAAAAACCTGAGACAAGACCCGCGGTTAACGGCACTGTAGCTAACCAAAGGAAGCCAATGCAGGCAGCAAAAAGATATACTGATGTTTGCGTTATAGGGGAGAGGAAGAAGACTAGCATGACAAGCGAGCGTCCAATATACAGCCCTGCTAAAAGGTTCTTCTTTTTGTACTTCCCACCAAGCATACCTGCGAGGGCTGTGCCAATGACGTTTGTTAAACCAATGAGAGCAATTGCGTGGGCGCCAACGGTGGCTCCAGTCCCCGTGTCTTCCAGATATTTTGGGAGGTGAGTCACCACGAATTGCACCTGAAAGCCACAAGTAAAAAAACCTAAGCACAAATAAATAAAACTTTTATGTCCACGCGCTTCACGAAGCGCCTGCCCCAAAGTTTGCGTATCTTTTTTTTGATCTAAAGCTTCTCCACTAGCTTTTCCAGCAATCATAGCCATCGGTACAATTGCAAAAATAAAGCTTGCCAAAATAATAATGGCGTCTGTCCAGTCCATACGCTCAAGCAAATAACCGTTGAGCGGTACTAAGAACATTTGCCCGCCTGTTCCACCAGCTGATACGATGCCAAGCCATAGGCTGCGACGATTTTCGGGCGCTACCCGCCCAACAATTGACAAAAGCATTGGGAGCCCGCACCCAGCTGCGGCAAGACCACTGAGGACCCCAACGCTCAGTGTTAAGTGCATTTCGGATGACGCATGTCCCAAAAGAAACATACCTAGTGCGTAAAGACCGCCGCCCATAACGAGCATTTTGACCGGTCCAAGCCATTTATCTGCGATGGCTGAAACAAATGGCACGCTAAGGCCAACAATTAGTGTTTGCAGGCTAACCGCAAAAGAAAATGGCTCAACCCTGCCACCAGCGATGGCATCAGAAATTGGAATTAGAAACAATCCAAAACTTTGCCGAGTACCATATGAAATAAGGATAATAAGAGTGCAAAGGATAAGAGCCAAATAAGGGCTTTTCCAAGTTCCTCGGGTCATTACTTACCTTTTTAAATGCTAAGTGGCGGGGGTCTGTAGTCGGGTACGAACAACGGGTCTCTCGTCGATTGGCCAGTGCATGGCTGCGGCAATGAAACCTAGTACTATAGCGCTCCACCATATGGCGTCGTAATTACCCGTGAGGTCAAAGACAACGCCCCCTATCCATATCCCTAAGAAGCTTCCCACTTGATGGCTACTAAATGCAAACCCATATAGCATTGCCATATATTGTGTGCCAAATATTTGTGCTACGAGCCCACTAGTCAACGGCACGGTGCCAAGAAATAGTAAGCCTGTAAATGAAGCGAAAAGAAGCGCACTTGTATTAGTTACAGGGATCATAACGAAGGCGATTATGCTGAACGATCTCGCTATATACAGGATCGCGAGCA
>PBOV01000054.1 GCA_002724505.1 Rhodospirillaceae bacterium
GTCGCGTATTATTGGCAAGAGCATTGCTACGTGATCCAGATTTATTAGTTTTAGACGAGCCTACTGCTGGCGTCGATTTCAGTGGTCAGGCAGAACTCTATGAGATTGTCCGCAAAATTCGAGACCGCCGCCATTGCGGTGTTTTACTTGTTTCCCACAACTTGCACTTGGTGATGGCAGCAACAGATCACGTACTTTGCTTAAATCGGCACATCTGTTGTGAAGGCAAACCAGAGATTGTCACTCGCGACCCATCTTACCTGACCTTATTTGGGTCAGAAGCTACAGCCTCAGCAATGGCGATATTTACTCATCAGCACGACCATCAACACGATCTAACCGGGGCCCCCGTTGATTTAACCACAGAACATACCCATGGATGATTTTCTTATTTTAGCATTGGCTGCTGGTATCGGAGTATCAATGGTCGCGGGGCCGTTGGGGTGTTTTCTGGTTTGGCGTAGGATGTCATATTTTGGTGCCACTCTTTCCCATACCGCATTGTTGGGCGTCGCGTTGGGTATTTTATTCGGCTTCAATCCGCTAGTAGGGGTGGTGGTGACCTGCATGGTGGTCGCCGTTGCTCTTTTCTCGATGGAACGCGACACTCGATTTGCTTCGGATACAATTTTAGGGATTTTAGCGCATGGTATGCTGGCAATAGGGCTCGTCTTGATTGCTTTTATAGAAAGCTTTCGGATTGACATAATGAGTTATTTGTTTGGTGATATTCTGGCAGTTTCTGAAGGGGACTTGATATCGATTTATGGAGGTGGGGTTGTTTGTCTGGCGTTATTAGCATTCATTTGGCGGGGTTTGTTGTCGATGTCCGTAGATGAAGAGCTAGCGCTTGTTGAAGGTATACCGGTCAATGCGATACGTTTGGTCTTTATGCTAATGATTGCATTTGTAATTGCTGTAGCAATGAAGATTGTTGGCATCTTGCTTATCATTTCGATGTTAATTATTCCGCCGGCGACAGCTCGTAGATTTTCTCGCACACCTGAACAAATGGCAGTCTATGCCATTTTTGTAGGTTGTTTGTCTGTTGTTGGAGGTCTGACTGCTTCTGCGACGATCGACACACCCGCGGGGCCCTCTATCGTTGTTTTTTCGATGATCTTATTCTTCTGCACGGCAATGCCCGGTTTAGCGCGGTATCGCGCATAGCTTTTAAACGCTAAAAATAAAACACCAGAAATGTAACAACCTAAGCAATATGCTATGTTGTTTCTCAGAATTTAACTTTCGGTGTCTGGAATATTGCGATGAACAAAGACTTAAGATCTTTTATCGGTGAAGCTCGTCAGTTGGGTCAGGCCTTTTATGCTAATGTTTCCAGGGCAGTGGATCCTATATTTGAGCCCTGTGTGATACAGCAAAAATTGGCGGCAGAAGGGCGGTATCCAGTTATTCGCTGCGAAAATGTTAACGGATCAGAGCTTCCCCTGCTGACAAATCTTTTTGGGAATTACGATTTACTAGGGTTGGCATTGGGTGTTGATCCGGATGAGCCAAAAAGTACTATCCTCCAGCGATTTATTGAGCGGGAAGCCAACCCTCTACCCACTAAAAAAATCGATCCGGCAGATGCACCGGTAAAACAAAGAGTGCTCCTAGGCGATGATATTGATTTGGCAAAATTGCCGATTGTTCACCACGCGGAAAAGGATTCAGGTAAATATATTACTGTTGGCGTATTGGTGGTGAGGGATCCCGATAGCGGCGTACTGAACGCAGGCATGTACAGGCACGAGCTACAGGGAAAAAATTTACTTGGCTGCATGTTTAACCCCGCACATCACGCCGGCTATATCTACCGCCGCTATTTGGAGCTCAATAAAAAAATGGAGGCGGTTCTTTTTATTGGTCATCATCCCGCAGCTCTCATTGGTACTTTATGTGAGGGGCCAATGGATCTGAGTGAGCTGGAAGTTATGGGAGGTTTGCTAGGAGAATCTCTCGAGGTTGTCGATGGTGAGACAGTTGATATTCCCGTCCCGGCCTTTGCAGAGATTGCAATTGAGGGATATCTCGACCCTTCTAATCAAACTAAAGACGGACCATTTGCTGAATTTACAGGTTATTACGGGCCAGCCAAAGACCCCGTTGGCATGATGAATGTCACTGCAATTACTATGCGCAATGATGCGATATATCACGATCTCGACCCAGCTCACCAGGAACATAATCTTGCTGGAGCACTTAGTCTCGAAAGTACGGTTTACGAAAGTGTAAAGCACCTCTGCCCGACCGTGACTGCAGTTTATATGCCGGTGTCTGGTTCTTGTCGATTTACAGTATATGTATCAATTAAAAAACGTGTACCTGGTGAAGGGAAGTCGGCGGGTATGGCCGCGCTGACAGCAAANCCCAATATCAAAATAGCAATTGTGGTCGATGAAGATATCGATATCTATGATGAGCAGCGCGTCTTGTGGGCAATTGCGACAACTTTTGAAGCAGACCGGGATCTTGCGATCATACCTAACGCCATGGGTTCGCATCTAAACCCAGCAGCCTATGGGGAGGTTCGCACAGAAACGGGGCCAATGAATACAAAAGTTATTNTAGATGCAACTCGGCCAGCGACGTTGCCCTTTGAAGAAGCGATTAAGCCGCCGCAAGAAGCTTGGAATCGGATTAGNTTGGAAGATTATCTCGACTGAAGATTGTCACTAAGGCACAGAGGTATTTGGCCGCAGTCGTGGAATATTGCTGATGANCTGATGAAAAACTTCAATAGGATATCTCGGGCACGAAGGCGCGCACCAGTTCTTTTAAGGCATTGACCCTTCCCAAATAACGTCACGCGTTATATCGGAAATTCTTTGAGTGCCAATATAGGCCATCGTCCTTTTCATCTCGCCTTTTAAAATATCAATTGCTTTTGCGGCGCCGGCTTCGCCTCCTGCAGCTGTACCGTATAACGTTGCNCGACCAGCAAGAACCATATCCGCTCCGAGAGCTATGCATTTTACAATGTCGCTGCCGCGTCGGATTCCACTGTCGACGATCACAGCCATTCTGCCGTCAACTGCTTTGACAATTTCAGGAAGCACTTGAATGGGGGCCGGGGCACTATCCATATTTCGGCCGCCGTGATTCGATACGACAATGCCATCTACCCCGTGTTCGATCGCTTCCTCGGCATCATCAGCCCGCATAATACCTTTGATCAGAAGTTTCCCCGGAAATATATCTCTCAGGCGATCAACGTCGTCCCAAGAAAGTTGGTCTGCCCGTTTAGTTGTTGGTTTTTTATCTTCCATTTTTGAGACATTTCCGGTGATTGGCATTTGATAGCCTTCCGGATAGTTCACGTGCCTAGGCATCCCGCCATTCATGAAGTAACGACCCATGACGGTTGATAGCCAGGTTGGGTGGCGCAACATATCAATAACAGACTTTATGTTTAAAACGTACGGAGTTGCAAACCCATTGCGCAGGTTATGTTCACGGTTGGCCCCGTGACCGATATCGACTGTCCAAAGTAAAGCCTCGAAACCGTTCCTGGCAGCCTTTCTAACAAGCTCATCCGAATAATGTTTTTCTTTCCACATATAAAGCTGCATCCAAAGGCGGCCGCCAGCCTCATTAGCTANTTTTTCCATTGGTGTGTTGGACCCTGTNGCGAGGGTAAAAGGGACGTCGGCTGCTGCTGCGGCCTTTGCAAGTTCAAACTCACCTTCGAACCACGCCAATCCGGCGGTGCCAGTGGGAGCGATGGCAAGTGGCATTGCAGCGGGGCCGCCAAAGATATTTGCATCTAGCTGTACATCTGAAATATCCGTAACGACTTTGTTTAATAGCTTGATATCGGTCATTGCCTTGCGGTTATTACCGAGGGAATTCATGTCTTCAGTGCCTTTGTCGATGTAATCGAATACCCCTTTTGGGAGGCGTCGCTCGGCAACTTCGCGCAAATCGGCAATGTTGTANCAGCGGTCTAAATTTCCCATTTGATAAGTCCCTATTCCATTTTTTTAAGCGTTACGACCAGCCTTGAAATTTTTTGGAAGAACAAAATAACTTAAATTTAANGACACGGGGAGAGCTGTATGAGAATGAATCTCTATCCCCTTACCTTTTTATTTAGTGGATGAGATCTAAAATCGAGAGCTAAAAACGAGGTGCCGCNGCATGCTGCGTGTCGTGATAGATTCTGTCTATTCCAACGTCTTCTGCCCAAATACGGCGATGTGCTTCCTCCAAATAGGGACGCATGCCATCGACCCGGGCTTTGATATCGGCGTAATCCTCTTGGAATTTCGGTATTACACTNCCGATCTGCTCGATAAGCGCCTTTTCGTCCATACTTANCAATCGTCCATCCTCGATAATGACTCTGCCGTCTATCATCACCGTTTTTACGCCGCGGCCGCCTTCGGTATAGACAAGCTGTCGCGTCGCACTATTCAGGGGCATGTATGACGGATCGGTTAGATCAATGAGAACCAAATCGGCTTTTGAACCGGCTTTGATCTGGCCAAGGTCCTCCCGTCGGATGGCGTGCGCTCCGCCGGTTGTAGCCGCAGACAGTGCGGCGCTGGATTGAGCCGCGCTTGGCTCTTGATTGCTCACTGCCACCATAAGGCAGAATAGTTTCATGGCCTGGAACATATTCTGGGCGTCGCTGCACGAGCAGTTATCACATCCTAAGCCAAGACTGACGCCCGCTTCCTGTAACCCGAGGATGGGTGGAATGCCGCTTTTAAGTTTGGCGTTACTCAATGGGTTGATTACAACATTAGTCCCTGTCTCTCCAAGGATCTCGATCTCTTCCGGCAGCAGCCAAACGCTGTGGGCGAGATTAAGACGGGGGCCCAGAAGACCTTCATCCTTTAGCCGCCGAATGAGAGATCCACCATGGTTTGGGTACTCGCGGCGGGCCTGCAGGGCCATACCTTTAGATTCATATATATGGGTGAAGATTGGTAGGTCATGTTTTTGTGATAAAGCGACCGTGCGCCTAATTAATTCGCTTGAACAACGCTCTGGAGCGGATGGACCAAGCGCCCAGCTAATACGATCGCTAATTGTCTTATTATTAAGGTATTTATCGATAAAATGACCAAGTTGATCGAAGTTTTTTTCGGGTTCGGCGGCCGTGGTTAGTTTATCGTGAAGCTCTTCAGGAAAGACATCGCGCCAAAATGGAATTGTGTCGATCCCCTTTATGTCCCCATATTGTAATCCCACGACGGCTCGAATACCTATTTCTTCATAGGCCTCAATAACGGCTTCAAGATGCTCCGGGTCAAAAGGGTATAGCGTTACCATATCCTGCACACAGGTCATGCCTGAGCGAAGACACTCTAAAGCACCTAACAGGGTGCGCGCCTTGATTTCCTCGCGGCTACGTTTCGGATAGGCAGGCGGCAATGCCAAAAGCCTCCAAGTCTCAAGCGGTGTTTCTTCCATCACGCCCTTACCGAGCGTATCATGTGAGTGATAATGCGCGTTGATAAAACCCGGAACTACAAGGCGGTCGGTGGCGTTTATGATCCTCGCCACTGAAGGCGCAGCTATGTCGATACCGATTTCACTAATATGTGTACCCTCAATCAAGATATCCTGGAATGCCGGTACATGGGGGTCAGCATCCGGGGTCATTACCCGACCCCCTTTGATCAAGATTGGTTTATCACTCACCGAGTTCTCCTTTTTTAATTGTCGGTGAGTATAACGCGGTTTAACTATACGAAAAACGGTAGCACCATAATATCATTGAGCCAGCATTATTCGCTGTTCTTTAAATTTTAGTTATGAGCGCAACCACAATTTTCCAGATGAAATAACCTTTCGGCGACATTGCCTAAAATATTTTGCTTATCACCATCTGGTAGTCGTGCGTTTTCGATTATTTTACGGGGCTCAAGGTCCCCGAACGCAAAAGGATAATCGGATCCCATCATAACTTTTTCGGCGCCGAATACCTGACATACGAATTCAAGTGTTTTTACGTCGTTGACGACTGTGTCGTAGTAGCAAGAATTTAGACTTGCTTGGGGATTACCGAATTCGGGATTAAGGTCATGGTTAATTTGCATTCTTCCAAGTAAAAAGGGAAGGCCGCCCCCACCATGGCTGAGGATGAAGTTCATGCCGGTAAATTTCTGTAAATGACCGGCAAAGATCAGTCGTGAAACCGCTGTTATCGTGTCTATACCGCGTCCCACAGTATTAACAAGCGCATAGTCCGTTAAACGTGGATCCCCACAGCCGAACATCGGGTGCAAATAAATTGCGGCTCCGAGATCGGAGGCAAGTTCCCAAAACGGATCCAAGTCTGGGTCATCTAGGTTCCCCTCACCGCCTTTGGGTTGCGTTCCAATCATCGCACCATGAAAACCAGCATCCAGCGCTTCTTCGAGTACCTCCGCCGCCATCTTGCCGTTTTGCAGTGGCACGCTGCACAGAGGCGCAAAGCGGTTAGTCATGGCACAGGCCGTCATAAGATGTTCATTAATAAATTGGCTCCAACGCTTCCCTTCTTCATCGGGAAGTTCGTAACCAAAACTGTCTAGCCAACCGCCGCAAACCATAGCATCTATTTTCTGATCATCCATCCACTGCAGTCTAGTATCGCCTTGGCGAAGTCCCGGGAGAATAGGACGCGTGAGAGGACCACCAGAAAAACCTAGCTTCCAGACATTATCTTGATTTAAGCAATCGATATTAGGGAAATCTGAACTGCGATTGTTCAAGTCATCCAGCATTGCCTGAGGCAGATAGTGAGCATGGGTATCGACGATCATAACAGCGCTCTATTTTTTCATATCGGCCGCAGTATTGACCATTGAGTGAAGGGCGCGGGCGTAATCAATAGCACCCAGCTCATCCATCTTCGGGGCCACGTGGAGATATTCCTTCAATCCTAAAATAGCAGGGCGCGGCCGGCTAAGAAGGGTTGCGCAGAACTGGTCTACTTCTGCATCCAGTTTGTCGGCATCGACAACCTGACTTATAAAGCCGTAGTTCAGAGCACGTTCCGCATCGATAAATTGCGTTGTATAAGTCATCCACATGATAGCATTTCGGTTGATCCGGTCATAAAGCGCGGACATCACCATGGTTGGCATGACGTTGTGCTCAATTTCTGGAATGTTGAATGTCGCGGTACTGCTGGCAAAAGAAACGTCGCATAGGGAGGCGACAGCTGTACCAAAACCCATACAACGGCCCTCAATTACTCCAAATATGGGAACTTGGGCATTGCGGATAGCCTTGTAACAATTGAAGATTGAGTCGTACTCGGCGCGGCGGGCATAGGCCTCCGGGTCAGGTTTGCCAGCGTCGGCGTTTCGTGCACGTCCGGTGCAGAAATCTGGTCCGGCGCTGCGAAGCAAAACCATGTCAGATGTTTCATGTGCCGAAAGCATCGCCGCCGAGAGCTCTGCAGCCATCGCGTCGGAACATGCGCCATCTTCTCGGTTAAAATGCGCCTCGAGAATTCGTCCATTCAGTTTAATCAGTAGATCATCGCTCATATCATTTTCTCCAATGATGTATTTACCATTTTGTTTAGTCCGTTTGCCCGTTTAAAAGGGCCTCAATATCACGAACTCTCATGGGTAGGGTGTCGATAGATTTTCCAAGTGGAGCTAGCGCATCATTAACCGCGCTGGCTATAGCTGCTGGTGCACCGAGATAACCGGATTCGCCAGAACCCTTCTGACCGAAAGTGGTTATGGGCGAAGGTGTGTAATGTTTTATCATCTCGACATGCGGAATTTCATGGGATGATGGCAGAAGATAATCCATCAAGGAGCCCGATAAATGTTGACCACCCTCATCATATTCAAATTTTTCATAGAGGGCCGCGCCGATACCGTGAGCTATACCGCCAAAGGTCATTCCACGCACAATATCCGGATTTAAGACAGTACCGCAATCATGACCCATATAATAATCGAGAATCTGAACCTGGCCGGTTTCCGGATCGATTGTGACGAGGGGGATGTGGGCTTCAAAAGCGTAGCACGGATACATCTGAACAGTGCCATCTTCAGCTGGCAACGCTCCACCAGTTGGAACCTCCCAAGTATGCTGTGCCTGAAGACCCGGTTCTGACCCCAAGGGCATCTTGTGGTATTGCCGATGGGCGATATCAACTAGCGAATCCCAATTCATAGTCTTTTCTAGGTCGCCATCAACGGAGATATTCCCGCCGTCATATATTAGGCGGTCAACCGGCAGTTGGAAGTTATGGGCAGCGATCTCCAAAAGCTGATTTTTAATTTTTTCCGCAGCACCTGCTGCTGCCCCGCCGAGCATAATTGCCATGCGACTGCCAACCGGACTATTGGACGGCAACGCACCGAGGGATTCAGTATGAATGCCCCGAATAGTGTCTGGGTCGCGTTCCAACACTTCGCCAATTACCGAGGATAAAAGGGTTTCGTGACCTTGGCCCGATGTTGAAGTCCCCATCATAGCAGTGATGGATCCTAGCATATCGACTTTTATCAGACAGGATTCCATCCAGGTGGTGGTGTCATTTTTTGGGTTAAAAAAGGGCTCGAAAGATGAATTACCCCCAGATGGTTCAAGGCATGTAGAAATACCGAGCCCGGCGAGTTTCCCCTCCTTCCGTATATTGTCTCTTTTGGCTCGGAGTTCTTCCCAATTTGCTGTTTTTTGAAGTTTGTCGAGAACGGTATGGTAGTCTCCGCTATCATATTCCGAACCCGATGGAATTCGATAAGGAAATTCGTCTGAACGGATTAGGTTGCGCCGACGCACTTCATCACGTTCTAGTCCGAGTTTGCTGGCGACTTTGTCGACCATAGTTTCAATTGCAAAATTGGTAGGTGCTTGACCAAAACCCCGCACGGCCTCCTGGCTAGTTTTATTCGTTGTTACTGATATGGCATTGTAAGACGCGCTTCTAATCCGGTACGGGCCAACAATGGCACTGACTGGNTTACCGAGTTGGAGGGGCGCGCGGCCGGGATAGCAGCCGGCATCGTCCGTCGCCTTGATTTTNANGGAGTGCATTATGCCTTCATTATCGAATGCAACTTCCATATCAAATATACGATCTGGCCCATGCATCTCTCCGCCAGACATATTTTCGAGACGGTCTTCGTTAAATCTAATTGGGGCTCTTANTTTACGAGCCAGATAGCTTACAATAACCGTTTGGCGGATCCCGCGTTTAAGCCCGTAAGACCCGCCGACATCAACATCAAAATGTACGTTAATTGCATTCACCGGTAAGCCCAGCGCTCTGGCAATTTGTTCGGGATATTTTGGCATCTGAATTGAGGCCCAAACATCAAGGACATCCTTGCCCTGATCCCAACTTGCGGTAACAACGAAGGTTTCAATCGGTATCGTGGATGAACGGCTCCAACGGGCGCGAAAGGCAAGAGAATGTGGCGCGTCAATNAAGTCCTTTTCGACATCGCCCCAGACCCATGTTTTGTCACAGAGAATGTTGCTGCCGTGCTGTGGGTGAACCAACGGAGCTTCGGGTCTCATGGCTTCTTCGGGGTCTATTACAAAATCAACAGGGTTGTAGTTAACCTCAACAAGCTCAGCTGCATCTTCCGCAATCGCTCGTGATTCTGCGACCACAGCAGCGACCCATTCGCCAGCATAGCGGGCGCGCTCGTGGGCGAGGGGGATGCGTTTTACGTTGGGTAGGTCGAGCCCGGATAATAGAGGATTNATATTCGCGAATAATTCAGCTCCGGTTAGGACGTAGCGGACACCCGGAAGCGCAAGTGCGGAGTCAGCATCAATTCCTTTAATTTCAGCGCAGGCATATGGGCTCGTGACCATTGCTACATGCAAAGTACCAGGTAAATTATTGTCGGCCGCGAAATTTCCACGGCCCGTTACGAAGCGNCGGTCTTCTGTAACGCGACGTTTCTTGGTTATGTATCNGAAGTCTTTTTTTTCGTTGATATTGGGCATTATTGCGAGGCTCGCATTTTCTTGGCCGTCATTTGTACGGCTTCAACAATCTGTTGGTAACCCGTGCAGCGGCATAGATTGCCGCCGATTGCTTCGCGGATTTCATCTTCATTTGGATTAGGGTTTTCTTCAAGCAACGCATGGGTGGCAATCAACATCCCAGGTGTACAATAGCCGCATTGCATTGCATGGTTTTCCCAAAACGCATCCTGCAGCGGGCTAAGCTCACCATTCGGCCCTTCCAGACCTTCCACTGTCCTAATGTTGAGACCCTCAGCCATCACGGCATACATCAGGCAGGAGCGTGCCGGTTGTCCATCGATTATGACGGAACAAGCTCCACAGACACCGTGTTCGCACCCAATATGGGTGCCCTTTAGTCCTATTATGTCGCGCAAAAAATCAACCAAAGTTAGTCGTGCCTCGGCATTGCCTGAAACTTCGCGGCCATTTACCGTCATTGTGATTTTGTGTTCGCTCATACCAAAATACCTTTTGCCCTGTCCCTGGCATCAGAAATTGCTCGTCGTGCCATCACTTTTGCAACGCGTCCACGATAGGCCGCATCGGCATGGACATCGGCTTGTGGATCGATCAGGTTATCGATAGTCGCGCATGCCTGCTTAATTGTCTCATNATCAAGTTTTTTGCCGATCAGCATTTCTTCCAGAGCCGCCAGTCTGAGTGGTGCGGGCGACGCACCACAAATTCCGACATCTAGTTTTTTGCAATTACCGCTTTTGTCTAGTGTTGTTTGTGCTGCTGCTGCTGCCAATGCATAGTCACTATCCCGAATGCTCACTTCATGAAAACCGAAGCCGGTATTTTCAATAGAGTTGATGGGAAAGCATACNTCAATAAGACATTCATCCGGCATTAAGGTTGTCGCCATAGCAGATTCAAAAAAATCGCCAGCCTCTATTGATCGTCGACCACGAGTACTCTGAACAATAACTATTGCTTCAAGAGTTTGCGCAATCAAAGGAATTTCAGCAGAAGGATCAGCATTAACGAGGCTACCCCCTACAGTTCCCCGATTGCGGGTCTGGGTATGACCAACATGGGTAAGTGCTTCAGCGAGNAGTGGCAGTTCTCTCTTTACAACATCTGAAGTAAGGGTATCAGCCTGCCGTGTTCTAGCCTTAATAACTAGNTAGCCATCATCTATANGAATTCCTACTAGTTCCTCCACGCCGTTTATGTCTATTAGGAGATTGGGCCGGGCGAGACGCATTGCCATCAATGGTACCAGTGTTTGACCACCAGCTATTATACGGGCGTCTTCTCCGCCATCTTTCAAGGCCTGGCAGGCCTCTTTGATAGTGGAAACGCGGACGTAGTCGAAATTTGCTGCTTTCATACTTNTTTCTATTTAATTCGGCGCTTTATCACGCTGATANCTATACCATATCAGTTCAGTGTGTTGACTGCATGGATATGGAGCGGCTAAGGGGTTGTCAACACGCTGCCGTATGGTATGGCAGGTTAACTGAAAAATTTATCACAAGAGTATGCATAAATGAGCAGTCTAAAACGTAACTATCGCGATCTCCACGACCATATTAAAGCTCTAGATGAGGCCGGGCTTCTAGTGACCGTTGATGAACCTGTCGACAAAGATTCCGAAATGCANGCGTTGGTGCGTTGGCAATTTGTTGGTGGTTTGAAGGAAAGTGAGCGCAAGGCATTTCTTTTCACAAACGTCGTCAATGCTAAGGGGCGCAAATTTGACTTNCCAATCGTTGTCGGAGCATTAGCAGCTAATCAGGAGATTTATAGCGTTGGTATGCAGTCACCGGTGGAGGAGATCGGCGCAAAGTGGGACGATGCTATCGGTAACCCTGTTGATCCTGTTGTTGTCGAAGAGGCGCCTTGTCATGAGGTGATTATCGAGGGGAACGCCCTCATGGGTGAAGGGAATGGCATCGATTCTCTCCCTATCCCTGTTTCGACTCCAGGGTTTGATGCCGCACCGACCTTAACCTCTACTAATGTAGTAACCCGTGATCCCGAGACGGGTGTTCAGAATATGGGGACTTACCGGGCGGCGTTAAAGGCACCCGATCGGATGGTCGTCCGCATGGCAACGCGGGTCGTTGGCGCTGGTGGCTATGCGCATTACAAGAAACACCAGATGCGTGGGGAAAAGAAAATGCCTGTGGCTATAGTCCTTGGCTGCCCGCCGGTAGTAGCCTTTATGGGTCCGCAGAAGCTGCCTCTTGACGTTGATGAAGTTGGCGTGGCCGGTGGTCTTGCAGAGGCGCCCATCAATATGGTCAAGGCGCGCACTGTTGACTTAATGGTGCCAGCAGAAGCTGAGCTCGTTATAGAGGGGGTAATTGATACAGAGATAGTAGAGCCGGAAGGGCCGTTTGGGGAAAGTCATGGTCACGTAGCTCTCGAAGAGTTCAACATGCCGATGCAGGTAACAGCTATCACACATCGCACCGACGCGGTTTTGACATCTTATATAAGTCAGGCGGCGCCATCTGAATCGAGTGTAATTAAGCGCGTTGCCTATGAGCCCCTATTCCTAGCGCATCTTCGCGATGCGCTAGGAATTAAGGGGGTTAAAAAGGTATCGTTGCACGAACCTTTAACCGGTCTTTTAAGGGTGACAATCATTACTGTTGATAAAAGCACACCCAAAACCGAGATTTGGCGTTCGCTATATGGTGCCGCTTTTTTTAAGGGGGATTGCAGTAAAGTATGTATCGCGGTGAATGAAGATATTGATCCAGATAATGCCGATGCGTTGCTGTGGGCTATCGCTTATCGTTTAAATCCAGTCGACGATGTTTTTACTCTGGAACATCGCGGTCAGGGCCATGGCCCCAAGCGTGAGCATACCGGAGAGGAGGATTCCACGCTTCTAATCGATGCAACGATGAAAAGTGACATGCCACCCGTTGCCTTGCCTACACAAGAATATATGGAGAGAGGCCTTAAGTTGTGGAACAAACTAGGTCTACCTCCAGTAAGGCCTACGCCTCCCTGGTTTGGTTATTCGCTTGGCGACTGGACTCAAGANTGGGCCGANNCGGCGAAAAGAGCNGCCGCTGGCGATTATCTAGAAAACGGTTTGCGCACNTTACAAAGGCANCAAAANAACTTNGTGCCNGAAACNTCTGTAAGGGATGCTGAGACTGGTTGGGATGACAAAGAAAAAATTTAAAAATAGNGTGCNCTAAATTTTAAGGGTTTGACATAAAANTTTACTCACTACAGTATGCGTCTGTTTTTGAGGNTATACATCCCATTATTACCANATNTTTTAANACCTTTTGGGGGGTCGACAATGAATAAGTTAAGTTATGGTCTTGGGTTCGTTTCTGCTGCACTTGTTGCAGCTGCAGCAACCTCGGCATTTGCGGCAGCGAAGACACTCAATACAGTGACGGCGTTGCAACAGACTAATATTTTGGCAAAGTCTTATTTAAAGACATTCGTGGGTCCAGCAAATACCTTGGGCAAAGGGCTGATCCAGGTTAAAAATCTCGGTGGTCAAGAAATTGTTCCGCCACGTAAAGCTGCTGCTGCCCTGAAGCGAGGACAATTTGATATTTTAAGTTGTCCGACGGCATACTACATTGGCACGGTTCCGGAGGGTTACGGGCTACTTGCAAGTAACCAAGGTCCATCAACTTTGCGCGCAAATGGTGGTTTTAAACTTCTCCAAAAAATTTATAAGGAGAAAGCCGGTTCTCATTTACTGGCATGGGGTGAGAACTTAACCTCTTACTACATGTATTTGGCCAAGAAACCAAAGATGGGTAAAGATGGTGTTCTAAATCTTACGGGCATGAAAATGCGCGCAACTGGTACTTACCGTCCGTTATTCCGTGCTCTCGGGGCAACGACCGTTAACATTAAATCCAGTGAGATTTTTACTGCTATGCAACGCAAAACCGTTGATGGTTATGGCATGACTGACAGTGCTCTAATTGCAATAGGCTTGCAGTCGGTTACAAATTATAGAGTTTGGCCTAACTTTTATGTGACAAACCAAGTTGTTACAATGAACCTTAATACTTGGAATTCTTTGACACAGAAACAACGTGATTTCTTGAATAACCTTGCTTTACATTATGAGACATCTTCAGTTCTCTACGTGGAGCTTGAGCGTCAAAAAGAAGAAATTATCATTGCTAAAACCAACAAGCCCAAGACAATTAAACTAAAGGGTGCAGCAGCAAAGAAATATTTAGCAATTGCTTATGCTGAGGTTTGGAAAGAGTTAAAGAAACGTTCCAAATATCATGATCAGCTTAAACCGTTGTTGTACATTCAAGGAAAACCAAATCGGCAAATTGATTTTGGCGATGACCGTTTAATAAAATAACTTGAATTAAGTTAACTAGGGAGTATAGCCGGTGCTTGAAGCCTTTGACAGGCAGCTCGGTGTAATTGTGAGGGCGCTCGCGTGGTTCGCGTGCGCCCTCATTCCCTGTATGTTCACCATGATCGTAATTGATGTATCAATTCGATCACTGGGGTTCAGACCACCACTCTTTACGTCATCTGTAGTGGAATACGCATTACTCTATCTGGCTATGTTTTCAGCACCGTGGTTAGCCCGTGAGAGAGGACATGTGGTCATCGAGGCTCTTGTGACCATGATGCCAAATTTTATACGCCTTCCGCTTGCTAAAATTGTTTATCTCACGACGGCGATAGCCTGTTTCCTGTTTGCCTATCTATGCTGGGGAATTTTTGCTGATTACTGGGTAGGAGGGGAGCTTGATGTGCGGGGCATCGATATGCCCTACTGGCTGCAATTTTTGCCGTTGCCAATATGTTTTGGTTTGGTCGGCCTTGAATTCTGCATGTATCTGATTGGAGTGCGGTCTTACTATTCTTATGACCTAGGCGAAGTAAAGGATGGCGTCTAGTTATGGAATGGTATGCTGCAGGGGGTCTACTTTTAGGGTGTGTTGTGGGTGGCATGGCCCTCGGATTTCCCGTGGCGATAACCTTTATGATTACCAATGTTATTGGAATTTTCATGTTCTCTGGCGGGTGGCCGGTCCTTCCCCAGATCGCGGATAACGCCACTAATCTAATTACCTCATTCACGCTTTCGCCCATTCCAATGTTCATATTGATGGGCTCTATGTTTTTCCATACCGGTTTAGCACTCAAGGTTTTCGACGCACTTGATAAGCTATTAGGTAAGATTCCTGGACGCCTATGCTATCTCACGGTTATTGGGGGCTCGTTGTTTTCTACCTTGACTGGTTCAACAATGGCCAATACCGCGATGTTGGGTTCTTTACTTGTGCCTGAGATGACGCGTCGAGGATATAATAAGAAAATGTCCATGGGTCCAATTCTAGGGACCGGTGGTCTAGCAATGATTATTCCGCCATCCTCACTGGGTGTTCTGCTTGCAAGTATCGCGCAAGTGGATGTAGGGCGACTATTGATTGCTGGACTTTTGCCAGGAATTGTCTTGGCTTGTCTTTACGCAGGAATGATCACATATCAACTCTGGCGCGACCCGACAGCTGCGCCTAGTTACGACGTTGAACCGACCTCTCTTCGAGAAAAAATCTATCAAATCGTGGTCAATATTTTACCTATGGGCCTTGTCGTTTTCATGGTCATTGGGTTTATAGTTCTGGGGTGGGCCACGCCATCAGAATCTGCATCATTCGGCGTTGTCGGTGTTTTTATTCTGGCTGCAGCGCGACGGGCCCTTACCTGGAAAGCCTTTAGTACATCACTAATGGGAACAATCCGTGTGGCGGGTATGGTGTTCTTTATTTTGATGAACTCAACCGTTTTTAGCCAGCTTTTGTCTATGTCGGGTGCTAGTAAGGGTTTGGTGACCTGGGCTACAGGTTTTGAAGTTGCGCCGATCGTAATTCTTACCTGTATGTTCTTAGTTCTTATCCTGTTAGGTATGTTTATGGACCAGGTGTCCATGATGCTTATTACGGTGCCAATATTTTATCCCTTGGCAACCTCATTGGGCTATGATCCGATTTGGTTCTCGCTAATTGTCTTAATGTCATTGGAAATGGCAGCAACAACTCCACCATTTGGCCTTCTGTTATTTATAATGTTGGGGATGGTAAAGGGAACGACGTTGTTTCAGGTTGCCTCCGCGGCAATTCCATTCCTATTTTGCGATTTGATCCTGATCATTATCCTTGTAATAGCGCCAGGGTTGGGGCTCTGGTTGCCAAGCCTTATGGGATAGGTGTGTTCCGATTAGGTCAAACCATCGTCGCCTATAATTGCGTTAGCCTCCAAGCCTCCAACACGTGCATTTAATTGTCCACGATTTGCATAGCAACAAATGATCCCAATTTCGTCTGGTAGAGGAGCGTCAGGGATCATTACAGTCATGGTGTCATAGTGCGACCGCACATAAAGGGCATCTTTATGTGCCAAGGGTACATCTATAATCCCGCCTGTATCCATACGCTTTGAAGTTGATGCTATCCATGCAGCGCCCCCTCCAGCAGCAGCTCGCATGGTGTTGCCGTATATGGTCGTCACCATCGCCGCGCCATGCTGCTGTTCGCCGGCTGTCCCAACAACAGAAGCTTTACCATAACTTTGCATGGCGTAAGGTTTCATAGCATTATTAGCTAATTCAGTAATCTGCGTGCCAAGGGCTTCACTTGCCGCAGTCAGCGATGATAGATCTTCTTGGTACGCTTTACCCGAATAGGGGTTTTTCACAATTGCGATGACTGCAACCTTTCGCAAGGGGGGGTCTTCCGGCTGGCCGGCTTCGCTGTAGGTTTCCTCAATCGCCGTTATGATTTTGCGGATATGCATGAGATGATTTCCTTAGTGTGCGGCGCCAGAAAAATCGAATGGAACGTTATTTCTGATCGTTTGGATCTTCCGTGTGGTTGGTGGCGTATTTCGACTTCGTCCTATAAATCTTGGGATTCCGTCAGTGAAAACAGCACCTACGGCCGCTAAATCACCATGTTTAATTGCATCGAGGGCAGTTTTCTTGCTACCACCCAGTGGGGCATCAATAAGTAATACATCGGCGTCTTTCCCTCGCTCTATAAAGCCCGAATTCAATCGGTATATTTTAGCAACACTACCTGTCGCTGCAGCAATCATCCATTCTGCCGGATAATCGGAAAGAGTGGCCATCTCGGTTACCGACTTGATCATTCCGAGCGGCATAACCCCGGTACCTGTTGGTGTATCGGTTGCAATTAAAAAACGGTCAAACTGCCCGTTTTCAACGGCAAGGTTGAGACACATCAAAGCAGTGCGAATATTTCCTGCCTGACATATCTGCAGCGCGATATTAGTTTCGTTGACGATCATAGGAAAATCTTTGTCCGGCATGGCAATTGGCCCGCCATTGATGTGGAAGGAGACGTCTGGGCGCATGTCCATCAGGTGCTTACCGATGATAGGGGAAGAGCCGGGAATGGATGCTCCTCCGGTATGGCAATTAACTAACATGCCAGCTCTTTGAGCCATTCTGACTAGGGGCGTGTAATCGAACGGTGTTTTTACCGCGCCAAATCCCGCCTTAGCAAACCAGATACCTTTTTTTGCTACCTCATTAAAATCTTTTTGGGTTAGACCAGGTTCTAAAATGATACAGCCCCCATAAACTCGAGCGCCGCCAGGCCGAAGATTATCAAAACTCTTCTTGGCAGCAACTGCGAGCGCCTTCACCCCCTCAGGGTCAGTCGGACGCCCAGGCACATGAACCTCGCTTGCTGATAGGCAGCTGGTTACTCCACCATGAAGATAGCTCTCGATGAACCCAACAGTTTTTTGCCGGGGTGTGTAATCTCCAAAGGCAATATGCACTTGGGAATCAATAAGGCCGGGGCAAGCCGTCGTTTTGTTGGCATCGACAACGACATCGCAACTCTTCAATTCCGACTTGCTAAGGCTACCAATTTTGCGAATTTTCCCTTTGTCCATCAGGATACAATCACCTTTTGCGAATGGCTTGCGCCAGTCTCCGGTAACAATAGTCTTGATATTAACGATGGCAGTTTTCATCTAGGTGACTCCTTGAATTTAATAAACGATTTTGTGGGGAGAGATTGCACGGGTCAAGCAATCGGTGCCTGATCTTGTTGGTATTTTACACTATTGATATTCTTCGTATGGGGTAAAAATGAAAAACAAAGGTAAAAACCATGGCTGTTAAGAAATTTAATTCGATCTTGGTAGAAAGAGGTAAGGGCACCCAAAAGGGGATCACCTGGTTAATTCTCAATCGACCTGAAAGCGGAATGCAATGAGCCCTGAGCTACATTTTGAAATGAATGAGGCTCTTGATTCATTGTCGGAGGATCCAAAAACCCAAGTTTTGGTCCTCACGGGGGCGGGTAAAGCTTTTTCTGCCGGGCAAGACCTTGCCCTATATTTTCGCGCCAACGAAAAAGACCCAATTAACCGGGTGCGCACGCAGAAAGCATCACATGCCTGGCGTTGGGAAAAGCTTGTTAATTTTCCAAAACCGACGATCGCTATGGTCAACGGTTATTGCTTTGGCGGCGCGTTTACGCAGCTATGCGCTTGTGATTTTGCAATCTCTTCAAACACTGCGACCTATGGGCTATCAGAAGTGAATTGGGGGATTATTCCCGGTGGAATAGTGAGCTGGAATGTCGCTGATGTGCTGAGCTATCGCGACGCCCTCTATTACGCGGTAACCGGGGATCCCTTCGACGGCAAAACGGCTGAAAAAATCCGGTTGGTTAATTATTCGGTGCCGGCTTCAAAACTTAAAGCCGAGACGGTTAAGCTTGCTAAAAAACTTATGACTAAGAGCCCTAACGCTATGCGCTATACTAAAGAAGCGATCCGCGCCGTACGTCGGATGGGGGTCAACGAGGCGGATGATTATCTGACTGTCAAAAACCAAGCCTGTAAAATGACGGATATGATCCCCGGTCGAGATGAAGGTATGAGGCAATTTCTAGATGAAAAGAGTTACCGCCCAGGTTTAGGGCAACTTGATTTAAAGAAGGCCGCCCGCCGTAAAGCTGCGGTCGCCAGCGCCCCAAAGCCGACTACAAGGGTGCGGTCGTCCCGTAAAAGATCACTCAAGAAAAAGAGATAAAGGGAATGTTATCTTTCTAACTCTTTCCGAACAATTGTAGCGCCTTCGACCATCGATTTGAGCTTTCCGTAGGCTGTCGACCGGCTGAGGTATTTCATACCGCAGTCTGGAGCGACAATTATTTGTTCTGCGGCAACGTAGGCAAGTGCTGTACGGATCCGGTTAGCAACGACTTCAGGCGTTTCAACCGTCTCATCTTCGAGATTTAGAACTCCCAAGATAATTTGTTTCTTTTGTAGGATATTTAGTGCCGCTGGGTCGAGCGAAGGCTGTGCAGCCTCAACGGAGATTTGGTCGGCGTCACAATCGGCTAACTCCGGCAAAAAGGAATATCCATTTGGTTTGTCTTTAACTGCGTGGGCATAACCGAAACACATATGGACGGCCGTTGTTTCTCTAGCGCCGTCTAATGCCCGATTAATTGCCTTTACGGCATAGCGTTTTGCCTGTTCAGGCCTCGCTTGCATCCATGGTTCGTCTAATTGCACTACGTCAGCGCCNGCGGTGAACAAATCAANTATCTCTTGATTTACAACCTNGGCGAACGCCATCGCGCAGGCCTCATCGTCCCCGTAATATTCGTCGACGGATGTATGCGTCATCGTAAATGGACCTGGCAGTGTTATTTTGATCGGCAGTCTGGTGTTGGCCCGTAGAAATTCTACGTCGCGTACTTCGATAGGGCGTGTCCGTTTTATATCACCAGTGATCCGCGGAACNAGAATAGGCCGTCCAGAACGGCCAGGTACTTCGGCGGGACGATTAATATCCACTCCCTCAAGCGCTGTGGCAAAATGATTTGAATAGCTTTCTCTTCGAATTTCACCGTCTGTGATGATGTCTACTCCCGCACGTTCCATATCGTGAATAGCGGCAAGTGTTGCGGCATCTTGGGCTTCCTCAAGTTGTTCTGCTGGAACCCGCCAAATATCCTGAGCGCGGACGCGCGGAGGAACAATCGCCTTAAGCATGTCGCGGTCGACAAGCCAGTCTGGCTGGGCATAACTGCCAACCACGGTTGTTGGGAAAAGACGTTGGACCATAAATCACACCCCGTTGCCTAGATGGGTTCTTTGCATGATAATTCNNCGGAAATCAATGCTTTAAAATGCAAACTAAAGGCGGAAAAGAATCGGCATGATTGAGCTTTACCACAATGGAATGTCTACCTGTTCTCAGAAGGTTCGGATAACACTTGCGGAAAAGGGGCAAGANTTTACTTCTCACCATTTTAATTTGCGGGCCCGTGACCAACATCATCCAGATTATCTTGCNCTTAATCCCAATGGGGTTGTCCCGACGATCATTCATGACGGCAAAGTTATTCGTGAATCGGCCGTTATCGATGAGTACCTGGATGCGGTNTTGCCTGGGTTATCGCTGAGGCCAAAATCTGCATATGAATGCGCTAAAATGCGAATTTGGGTTAAACAGTTAGATGAAGGATTACACGCTGCTAGTGCTACTATNAGCGCTTGTATNGCCTTTCGATATCAATTTATGGAAGGCAAAACACCAGAGCAATTAAAAGAGACACTCGATGGCTATGTCGATCCGAGTAAACGGGCACGGATGACAGANAATGTCATGAANGGTGTCCAATCATCTTTTTTTAGGCCGGCAATTAAACGCGTTGTTAAAATGCTAGATGATATGGAAAACNCTCTTAGCGAGCACAGTTGGATGGCCGGTGACACCTACTCATTAGCTGATATTGCGTTTACGCCCTATGTGAATCGGGTTTTTCATCTTCAGCAGGNTTGGTTGNTTGAAAGGCGGCCGAAGGTTGCCAATTGGTTTAACAGGGTTTGTTCTAGACCATCCTTTAAGACGGCTATGGTAGACTGGTTTATAAGTGATTTTCTGACTTTAATGGAGTCTCGAGGGAAGGAAAATCAAGATGGNGTGCGAACAGCTTTGGAGGCAAAATAAGANCCTTGAGGTTTATGNTGCCTGCACATTNTCGGTTTTGATTGATATATNACTCATCGTCATCGAGNGAAAAANCNATTTGGNNAANTANGATGATNGCTAANCTAATNTCCTANGANNNAAAATAGTTCATTNNAATGGAATAANAAGATTTTNAANTAAAAACNTATNAAGCAAATTGATGCTTGGCAGAANACGCTNATAGNTTACTATCTTGTCGNTTTAAAAGCTGGGGTANTTTTAACCCTGNAAAANTTAAANATGGGAGAGACTGAGGATGAAAAAGGCACTTATNTTNGGAATGTCAGTGNTGGCGCTGACGCTTGCANGNCANCAAGTTATGGCNGCNAAAGCNAAAGAANTNAAAATCGGGTTTGTAACAACCNTGTCTGGNGGTGCNGGNGTNATNGGNAANGATATGCGCAATTCNGTGCAAATCGCCCTTGATCACNTGGGNAANAANATGGGCGGAATNCCNGTTAAAGTTTTNTTCGAAGACGATCANNTNAAACCGGAAATNGGTAAGCAAAAGACCGANAAGCTGCTTTATAAGGANAANGTTGATATNNTGTCNGGNTTTATNTGGTCGCATGTNTTGCTNGCCTCNCGCAATAGTGTTGTNAAGGCNGGAAAATTNTTGATTNTTTCNAANGCNGGNACNTCAAAAATTGCNGGNCGNCTTTGCCATAANAACATCTTTTCGACATCTTGGCAGAATGACCAAGTTCCGATGGCNATGGGTGAGGTGCTTAACAAGCGCGGTGTAAAAAGNCTTTACATTGTCGCACCGAACTATGCGGCGGGCCGCGATATGGTTGCCGGTGTAGAACGNACATTTAAAGGTAAAATTCTTGGTAAAGATCTAACAAAGTGGCCAACTCAGCTGGATTTNTCGGCGGAGCTTGCAAAAGCACGCGCCTCGAAAGCAGATGGTGTATTTATCTTTTATCCNGGGCGAGCNACTAACGCTTTNATGCGTCAATATGCGCAGGCCGGTTTGACTAAAACGCCTCTNTATTCTGTNTTTAGCGTNGATTCACTCAGTTTNCCNAANCTNCAACAAGCNAAANTAACNAACGTGCTTGGNACGTTTTCTACACAGTTTTGGGCGCCNGATCTTGATACNCCGGTAAACAAAAANTTNGTTGCNGATTANCGNAAGAAATTCGGCAGCTANCCNTCACATTACGGNGCACAAAGTTATGATTCNATCATGNTGATAGANAGTGCCGTTCGTGCGGTTGGGGGTGANNTGAAGAAAATGAANGCNATGCGTGCNGCNTTCCGTAAAGCNNATTATGGNTCNGTTCGNGGNAANTATGTTTACGGNAACAATCATTTNCCAATCCAGGATTTTTANCTNCGNAAGGTGGTNGCNGANNNAGATGGCAAGTGGACNACTAANATTGAACAAAANGTCTANTCNAATCANCANGATGTCTATGCANNAAAATGCAAGATGAAGAAGACCTGGTAATTNGNNCNNATANNNTAGNGNCGGGGGCGCGNTTGCGTCCCCGTTTCNCGTTCTGATACATATNNCNNATGGTTGATCNNCACCTTTTATTNGAACANCTCTTTAACGGNGTTCAGTACGGCATNTTGNTATTTCTGCTTGCCGCCGGGCTAACNCTNGTNTTCGGNATTATGGATTTGATGAANNTGGCGCATGGGTCACTNTACATGCTCGGGGCTTATATTGCTGCTACTGTTACCCTCGCTGCAAATTCTTTCTTATTAGGAATTGCCGTCGCGCTACCTGCAACGTTGATTATCGGGATATTTTTAGAGGTTGTTGTTCTGCGAAAACTTTATGATCGAGGGCATCTCGATCAGGTTTTAGCAACCTTTGGGATGATTTTATTTTTTAATGAGCTAGTTCGGTTGATCTGGGGCCCGGCAGGAATTGAAGTGCCGTTACCTAGCATTCTTAATCAATCTATAACGTTGTTTGATATACCTCTGCCGGTCTATAGGATTCTGGTCATCGGGGTGGGGTTAGCTGTTGCCGCTTTTCTCTACCTTCTCGTAGTAAAAACTAAAGTTGGTATGCTAATCCGCGCCGGTGCGTCCAATCGTGA